>JAAXHF010000107.1 GCA_012271025.1 Deltaproteobacteria bacterium
GCTACCGTCCTCTTCTGGTTATGAGTCCTGAGCCTAGTTCTATTTTTTCGTAGCAAGCAGGTTTCCGTGCCGCCCGGCACGGAAACGGAGTCGTCGGATCGGGATCGAAAAGAAAGGCTATCGCATGGAAATTGAAGAGCAAACAGAAGGTTCGGTGGTCATTGTTGCGCTCGATGGGCGTGTTGACGGCTTTAGCGCGCCCGAGCTGGAGACTCGTATTGCGGAGATTGTCGACCGTGGCAATACCCGCCTGCTGCTCGATTGCGGCAAGATGGAGTACATCAGCAGCGCCGGTCTGCGGGCCGTGCTGGTTGGCGCCAAAAAATGCCAGCAGGAGGGCGGCAAGTTAGCGGTCTGCGCGCTTCAGACCGCGTGCAAAGCGGTCATGGAGGTCAGCGGCTTCCTGACCATACTCGATCACTATGACACCCGCGAGGCTGCCCTGGCGGTCGAGTCCTGAGGACGGATCATGCTGACATTCGCCGAAGAGATCATGCTGTTGATGCTCGATGACGACGGCCTGTTCCTGCCGATCCGTGGCGGCTCGGTGGAACATGTCCTGGCCGGGGCGGTGCTGATGGACCTGGCCTTTGCCAACCGCATCGACACCGATCCCGAGCAGCTGATGCTTCTCGACCGAACGCCGACCGGCACCCCCATGCTTGACCGGGTCCTGGCGCTTCTCGCGGATTCCGACGAGACCAAGGATACCAAGAGCTGGCTGGAGACACTGGCCGGGCAGGGGACGACCGAAATCCGCAGGCAGGCGCTCACGAGTCTGATTGAGCGCGGCATTCTGGAGTCCCAGGACGAGCGCTTCCTGTGGGTCTTTCGTTCGCGGCGTTATCCGACGATTGACGGCCGTGTCGAACGTGAGGTCAAACTGCGGATTGAGGACGCGCTGCTGTCCGACGATACCCCCGACCCCAGGGATATCGCCCTCATCTGTCTGGTTGATGCCTGCGACTTTCTGCGCGACATCTTTTCCGAGCGGGAGATTGAGCGGGCGACGCCTCGGATTGAGCAACTCCGCAAGATGGACCTGATCGGTCGCGAAGTCGGCCGCGTGATCGCCAAAATCGAAGAGTCGGTCATGATGGCGATGGCGCTTACGCCACACTAGAACCCACCGTGCCTGTTACCGCCCCGTCCTCGTGCCGCCCGGCATCGGGACTCATCTGCCTGCGGGCGGACGACCGGCGCGGGGGATCGTCTGAATATCACTCACCGTTATCGGCGGGAGGGAGAGCCCGCCGCCGTGTTCGAGACAAAACGTAGGGAGGACGTCATGGGCGAAGCCTGGATTATTGACGCAGTTCGGACCCCGCGCGGCCGGGGCAAAAAGAATGGAGCGCTGGCCGAGATTCATCCCCAGGAACTGATGGCGCAGACGCTGAACGCCATCAAGGACCGCAACCAGCTCAACCCGCTGGATGTTGAAGACGTGCTGGTCGGGTGTGTCACCGCCTACGGCGACCAAGCCATGTGCATCGCCCGCATGTCGGTGCTGGCTGCGGAGTGGCCCAACGATTCCACCGGCGTGACGATTAACCGCTTCTGCGGCTCGGGCCAGCAGGCGGTCAACTTTGCGGCCATGGGCATCAAGTCCGGCGAGCAAGACCTGGTCGTCGCCGGCGGGGTGGAATCCATGTCCCGCGTGCCGATGAACGCCGACCGGGGCGGTATCGACGGGCATAATCGGAAGCTGCGCCGGCTCCATCCGCTGGTCCAGCAGGGCATTTCGGGCGACCTGATCGCTACCCTCGAGGGTTTCAGCCGTGAGGACTGTGACCGGTTTGCCGTGTCGAGCCAGCAGCGCTATGCCCGGGCTCACCAGGAGGACCGCCTTACCAAGAGCCTGGTTCCGGTGCGGAATGCCGAGGGCGAGGTCGTGCTCGAACACGACGAGTATCCGCGCCCGAGCACGACACTGGAGGGACTGTCTGGCCTGCCGCCGTCGTTTGCCGAACTCGGCAAATACGTGCAAAAGGGCGATACGCTGAGCTTCGACCAGAAAGCCCTGTCGCGCTACACCGAGCTTGACCACGTCGAGCACGTCCACCACGCTGGGAACTCGTCCGGCATCGTCGATGGGGCGGGGGCGCTGCTCCTGGCCTCGCCCGAATATGCGCGCAGCCACGGCATGAAACCGCGGGCCCGGATTGTGGCCACCGCAACGGCCGGGGCTGAGCCGATCATCATGCTGACGGCGCCGGTTCCGGCTACCCGACGGGTGCTGAAAAAAGCCGGCATGACGATTGACGACATTGATCTGGTCGAGATCAACGAGGCGTTTGCCGCCGTGCCGCTCAAGGTCATCAAAGACTGCGACATCGACCCGGACAAGGTCAACGTCAACGGCGGGGCGATTGCCCTCGGCCACCCGCTCGGCGCAACGGGCAGCATGCTGGTCGGCACCGTGCTTGACGAGCTTGAGCGTCAGGACAAAACCACCGGGCTGGTCACCATGTGTATCGGTGGCGG
>JAAXHF010000602.1 GCA_012271025.1 Deltaproteobacteria bacterium
GAGGAACTGGCTGAAGTGGAGCTTGTATTCCCAGAAGTCCGAGCTGAGCAGCTGACTGAAATCGAGCGGATCGTTTATTTCGCCAGGCGCCAAGCCGGCATGGACATACTCGCCCTGATGCCCGCCACGGCCTGATCCCAGGTAGAGATCGTCTGCGGGGTCCAAGTCACCATAGCTCCTGAGCAGGTCGAGGAGATGTTCTTTGTCCTCGCCCGTCAGCGTGTCGTCCAGGGCGTTCCGGTTGACCGCCTTGGCCAGGAGTTCGGCCAGATACCCGCGCGTATCCGTCATCACTTGCCGCGCCACGACGGGATTGCCATCAAAATGCTCCAGGTTGTGGAAAAAGGCCGCCCGGTTATCGTTGGTAAAGACTTCGAGATCAACGCCGAATTCCTTGCAGTAGCCGAGTATGGCGGTGTGGTGGTGGGGAATGCGGGCCGGACCCATATTCGCGTACAGATGCTCCTCGGGGTCGAAGCCGACCCATTGGCGGCTGTCCTCCTCCCTGATGATATCGCCGCTGCGGGCCGTCAGATTACGTCCGCCGGCCCGATTGGTGGCTTCCAGAATCGTGCACTCATAGCCTGCCTTTGACAACTCATAGGCGGCCACCAGGCCGGAGATGCCGGCCCCCATGATGACAACGCGCTTCCCGTCGCCCGAGCCGGGCGCCAAATCGGGCGTGGCCGCCTGAGCCGTGCCAGCCCCGACAAGACCCAGCGCGTTCATGCTCCGATACACCGCAGCCACCCCGGCCGCAGCGCCGATGGATTGCAGGAATTGGCGTTTTGTCATCTTGGTCGTCATGCTGTCTTCCTCTCTCAGCTCTGCGACTCTTTTGATTTACACCCCCAGCAGACGCGCCGCATTGCCGCCCAGCACCTTGGCCTGATCTTCGGCCGAGCAGAAGGTGATCGCTTCCTGCATTTCTTTGACGCTGTCCGGCCAGGGCGAGTCGGGATGCGGATAGTCGGTGCTGAACAGGATACGCTCGGCACCCCAGCGTTTAATCACCTCGCCAATCATCGAATCCTCGGACTCGACCGCCCAGTGGAAATGTTCCAGATATTCCAGCGGCCGTTTCTTGGGCGGCTTGAGATGCACCCGTGGGCCAAACAGCTGCTCGCCAAACTCCCAGCCGGACTCCAGGCGGTCAAACAGATAGATCGCGTAGCCCACATTTCCCTCCTCAAAAATGAAGCGCAGATCGGGATAGCGATCCAACAGTCCGCTGTAGATGATGCGGGCAATCGCAATCATGTGCTCAAACGGATGGCCGAGCATCCACCACACCGGATAGTCTCCGGCAAACGGACTGCGCTCTGTCCAGCCCAGCCGTTCCCCGGCAGCGATATGGGTCTGAAACGGCGACAGGCCGTCCGAGTGCACGATGATGGGCGCCTGCAAGTCGTTCATCCGGGCAAAAAACGGCCAAAATTCCGGCAGATCCAGGTTCTTTCCCTGGACATTGGTCCCGATCACCACGGCCGGCATGTGCAAGTCTTTGATCGCCCGCTCGGCCTCATCGGCCGCAGCCTGGGGGTCCTGTAAGGGCAGATGAACCGCGCCCAGATAACGGCCCGGAGCCCGACAGCCGGCGATCATCTCGGCCACGCCGTCGTTGAACTTTCGGGCGGTCTGGACCGCGACCTGGGCATCAGCCCCATAAAAGAGGTGTGAGGTATGAAAGATGAGCACCTGCTGGTTGATGCCTTCGCGGTCCAGGTCATCGAGCCGACGGTCCAGATCCCAGTAGGTGCGGACATCGAGGGCTGGCTTGCCCGGCCGGGGCACTTTGCCCTGGGGCGGGGCAATGTCCAACTGAGCCCGGCTGAACTCGATCAGATGCCCGCCGTCGGGCAGGATCTCGATCCGCAACGGACTGCCGTCAAGCCCCTTGTTCACAATGAAGTGACTGTCAACATCAATGATGTGCATGTCTTTCTCCTTGATACGGCTGCCGGACTCCTCGGCGTTCGAGCCGCGGCAGGACTTGTTCGATAAACGCTTCGAGTTCCTCTCGGACATGCCGAAAGGTAAACAACACCCCGTCAACTCCCGCCTCGTACAGGTGTTGCAATCCATCGGCGACCTGATCTGGAGTGCCGGTGATCGGGCTGCCGACCCCCAGCACAGTACGTCGCACCAGCTCTTCGACCGATCCCTCCCCCAAAGCTGAGCGCAGCGTTCCCAAGGTCTGCCCAGACAGCCCTTCAACGAACTCCCGAGCCCCGGCATAGTCAGCCCGGGCATAGATTTCCTCAGTTTCGCGCCGGATTTGTGCTGCTGTATCCCGACACATCAGAAACACATAGGTGACACACCGGACCTGACGGCCATACGCTGCGGCTCTCGCCCGAATATCATCGACCTCAGCTTTTACCTGCTGTGGCGTTGGCCCGCTGGTAAAATAGTAGTCACAATAGCGCGCGGTCAGATCTCGGCCGGCCGGAGAACTGCCCGCATTGTACAGGGGCGGATGCGGGTGGGTGAGCGGTTTCGGCTCACACACACCGTGACGAATCGTAAAAAACTGGCCCGCATAGTCAAAGCGCTCCTCGGTCCAGAATTTTTTGAGCACCTCGATAAACTCGGCCGACATGCGATAGCGCTCGGCGTGTTCGCGTAGCGGCACGCCCAACATATCGAAATCCTTCTTGGACCAGCCACTCACGATATTGAGTCCCCAGCGCCCGGCGCTGATCTGATCGAGCGTCGCCCCAATCCGCGCCACTATTCCGGGATGAAACAGCGCCGTATGCACGGTCGAGACGATTTTGAGCCGCCGTGTTGCTACGGCCAAGGCCGAGGCAGTCGTAAACGAATCCAAAGCCGTGCCCCAGAAACGGGACGGCCCAAACCCCTCCCCCATCCGTTGAGCCATGAAGAACAGTTCCAGCCCCGCCCGGTCCAGAAGCTCGGCGACCTGCCGGTTGTAGTCGAAGGTGATATCCGTGCGCTGTTCGGCAGACGAAACCAGGCAAAAAGACCGACTGGCGGCCGGGGGCATGCAGCCGACCGTGGGCGCAAAAACCCCAAGCTCTAAATGCCGCATGGATGACACTCCTTTTTTCCTTGCCCTGGTCGTGGACTCTAGCCCGTCCGCCCGGCGGAGGACAAGGGAACAGGCTTCGCGATTTTCTTGACTTTGGCTGGGCGAGCTGCCATGAGGGGCGTGTGTTCATGTGAGGAGGCGGCCAATGACGTTTGCCACGCTCAGACGCTTCACGCTCAGCGCGTTTTTCCTGAGTCTGTGCCTGTTTGCCGAGGGCCGGCGGGTTGAGGCAGAACCTCGGGCCGAGTCCTCTCCGAAGACCTGGAAGACGGTCGCCGAGCTGTCGGCAGCTGAGCGCGCCCCCATCGACCTCTCAGCTCAGACCCCCCGGCACCCGGAACTCCCGTATCTGCCGGCCGAGACGTATCCGTTTCAGCCCCCGTAC
>JAAXHF010000241.1 GCA_012271025.1 Deltaproteobacteria bacterium
TCTTCGCTACAGTCCACCAGGATGGTCTCAAGCACCTGGCGTGAGTTGGGGAAGGTGCACTCCGGATGGGGGTAGTCCGAGCCCCACAGGATGTTATCCACCCCGATGAGAGCGCGGTCCCTGATGCCGAGGGCGTCTTCCTGGAAGCTGAGGAAGACGTTCCGCCGGAAATAATCGCTCGGCAGCATATCTTCCTTGAATTTCTGCCGGCCTCCGGTCGCCGGGCGCTGAATGAAATTATAGTCCATCCGGTCCAGGAAATGCGGCACCCAGGCCAATTCCTGCTCGACCGACCCGATTTGGAGTTTCGGATAGCGCTCGAACACGCCACTGAAAATAATATACGACAGCGACATGCGCACCCAGTAATCGACATTGGTCAGAAAGGCGGTGCTGACCGCTTCCAGATCGGCCAGGGGCGAGCCTGGAGCGGGCCGGTTGGTGGCAATGTGCAGGCTCAGCGGGAGGCCCAAATCCTGGGCCGCGGCCCACAGCGGCTCGTACTCAGGAGAATCATAGCTATGCTCCTCCAGCGGGTAGACCGTGATCATTGCGCCGCACAGCCCCAGCTTGGCGCAGCGCTCCAGCTCCCTGACACTCTCCGGGACATTGTCAACATTCAGCATGGCGATGCCCTTGATCCGCTGCGGGAAGGGCTGGCAGAACTCGGCCAGCCAGTCGTTATAGGCCCGGCACAAGACGGTCAGGAGTTCACCATCCGGAATGCTGTACAGCAGCAGTCCCTGTGTCGGATAGAGCACGTCGGCATCGATGCCGTCCAGGTCCAGGTCTTTGAGATGTTCCTCGGGGAGATAAGCTCCGGGTCGGACGTTTTCCATGACGTCGCCAAACCGCATCGAGTCCCGCTCTTCGGGCACGAAGCGCTTGCCGGCCTGTGAACCGCCGGACCCTCCGCTGACCCCTTTCACCCCGTCGCAGACCCACCAATCGGTATTGTCTTCCTCACGGCGGACGACATGCGGAGCCCGATCTCTGAACCGGGCCTCGACCCGACTGGTCCATAAATCCGACGGCTCGAACACATGACTATCGGATGAAATAACTTTGTACTCAGCCATACTGCACCCTCCTAAAAATATTTAGATCACATTGAGTTCCTGCAGCGGTCGCCCCGCGATTACGCGTTCAAACCCGAGCGGCGCGATGTCCAGTGTCCGGTATGCGCCATGCACAATCAACTCGGCAATCCCGCGCCCAACGCCGGGAGCCTGTTGGACCCCGTGGCCGGAGAAGCCGTTGGCAAAAAGGAAATTTTTCAGCACGGGATGCCGGCCCACAATGGCGTTCTGGTCGAACGTATTATAGGCGTAATGCCCGCTCCAGGCAGAGACGTGCTTGACCGCCTCAAAGACAGGAACGCGCTGCGCTAACGCCGGCCAGACGATCTTATCGAACAACTGGTACTCAACCCGAAAATCTTCCGTCGGGGGGTCCCGGTCTGCTGGCGGAGACACCCCGCACACGAAGTACTGGCCTTCGGGCCGAAAATAGACGCCGGAGACATCTACGACCAGGGGACAGGGTTGCACTGCGGCGGCCTGTCGGCAATCGAACACGAACACGCACCGTTTCCGACTTTCGACCGGCAGCTCGATATCGGCCATACGGGCGATCTTCCCCGCGGCCGGACCGGCGGCATTCACGAACTCGCCACACGAAAAGACCCGCCCGTCGGCGAGTTGCACGGCCTCCAGACGTCGATGCGAGCCTCGTAGGGCAACAACCTCGCCGGTCAGAAACTCAGCGCCCCGTGCGACGGCCGTACTGCGGAGCGCGTACAGCAGGCTGTGGGCGTCAAACCAGCCTTCCCCGGACAGTCCGAGGCAACCGGCGGCGAGGTCCGAGGTCGCGAGCCACGGGAAACGCGCCTGCAACT
>JAAXHF010000097.1 GCA_012271025.1 Deltaproteobacteria bacterium
TACACGGAATCGTAATTTGCTCTAAGACTCCTGAGATTCACGATCATCGTCAATTCCACGTCAATTTTGTCGTATGTCAAGATTGTCGTGTGTCGTATTTGACGTATTCTTTGATGATCGTACTGGCCTCGTCCGCGCCTTGACGCTCAGAACACGCCTTCCTATAAAGGCAACCGTGATTTCCTTTCATCCGTCTGTTATCACGATTGCCTTTAGTGCCGCTTGGAAAGCCGCATCAGGGGGAGGGT
The DNA here is from genome assembly GCA_012271025.1 of Deltaproteobacteria bacterium. The sequence continues at coordinate 249 of JAAXHF010000097.1, forward strand.
CATGAGCACATCCGCATCGACATCCGCCGTCTTTGAACCCTACGTTTTCCAGACCCGCAACACCCGCGAGGGTGAGAACAAGGCGCATAGCCGCGAGGGCGCCCAGGCCATGGGCTTTAAGGGCTCCATCGTCGGCGGGGCGATCGTGTATGGGCAGATGATCCGGCCCCTGGTCGAGCGCTACGGCGAGCGCTGGCTGGGGCGGCACTGGTTCAGCCTGCGCTTCAAGGCCCCGGCCTATGACGACGACTACGTCACGTCCCATATCAGGCCGGAGACGAGCGACGCCGGTGACCCGACCTTTTCGATTCAGGCCACCAATGCCGACGACCAGGAACTGATCGAGATGCGCACCCATATGCCGGCCACGCTGCCCGAACCCGATCCCCTGGCCGCCCTCGTGCCCCAGGACTGGCAGGGCGAGCGGCAGCTGGGAACCTGGCAGCGCATGTCGCTCAACACGCCGTTTCGACCCTTCCAGTTTCGGGTCAAATCTGCTCAGCAGCACACTTATTGCGAGCTGACCCACGATCAGCTGCCACTGTATGTGGAGGGTGAGACGCCCCCGCTCCACCCGGGGCTGCTGATGGCCCAGGGCAGCATGGCGGTCCAGCACCAGTTTGTGATGCCGTTTTGGATTCACACCGGCAGCACAATACTGACCCGCCAGCTGATCCGGGTCGGCGATGAGGTCGAGCTGCGCTGTACGCCGATCAAGAAGTGGAAGCGGGGCGAGAACGAGTGGGTGACGTTCTATCAGGCCTACTATCTGCACGACCGGCCGGCGGTCGAGGTCTGGAAGACGTCGATTATCAAGGTCGCCAATCGAAGCTGATCGATCACACAATGGACGATGACGACCATCTGAACAAGAAGAGATCATCATTTACTGCGAAGGAGGGCTGGTTATGATCCGAGGCATTCACCATACCGCGATTTCGACCGGAGACATGGACCGTGCGCTCCGGTTTTACAAGGATCTCCTCGGTTTTGAGGAGGTGTTCAATTTTGAATGGCAGGCCGGCAACACCGTGGTCGATAACATTACCGGCCTGCGCGACTCGGCCGCCCAGGTGGTGATGCTGCGGGCCGGCAACGCGTGTGTGGAGCTGTTTCAGTACGCCGCGCCAAGCCCCAAAACGGGCGATCCAGACCGGCCGGTGTGCGATCACGGCATCACCCACCTGTGTCTGGAGGTGAGTGATATCGAGGGCGAGTACGCACGCCTGAAAGCCGCCGGGATGCGCTTTCACTGTCCGCCGCAGGGAGCCGGAAACGGCCTGCGGGCGACCTATGGGCGCGACCCGGACGGGAATGTGGTCGAGCTGCTCGAAGTCATCGACCCGGACAGCCGGGTGTCGGTGGTCAGTGGTTAGTGGTTAGTGGCCAGTGGTCAGAAAACGAAACATCGCTCCCAGCAGCCTCATCGGTGTGTGGCTGCTGGGCTTTGCCTGCCTGTTTCTCGTCCCGGCTGTCGGTCCTGCCGAACCGCAGCCCGCCCCGGTCATGCTGGCTCGGAGCTGGGAGC
>JAAXHF010000265.1 GCA_012271025.1 Deltaproteobacteria bacterium
CCTGGTGAGAAATGCGGGCTAGAAGGCCTCGAAATTCCCTTGGGCCAGTTCAGGCAGGTTTCGGAGCTGTTCCCGGGTTCCGAGAACAATCATCCTCAGACCGGCGGTCAATTGGGTATCGGCGGTGGGGCTGGTGTTGATCCCGCCGTCGGCCAGCTTGCAGGCCAGAACCGTGACGCCGAAGCGGGCGCGCCACCGGCACTGCTCCAGGGTCTGGCCCACCAGCGGTGAGTCCGACGAAAGCTGGAACTGCTCCATGTAGAGCTTGATGCCGCCCCCGTAGGCCACTTCATCCAGGAAGTTTGCCACTTCGGGCCGAATCAGCATGGTGACCATCCTGCGGCCGCTGAACTGATAGGGCAAGATCACCCGATTGGCGCCGGCTTTCACCAGCTTGCTCTCCGACTGCTCGTCGATGGCCCGAGCCACGATCAGGAGGTCCGACCTTACGCTGCGCGCACTGAGCACGATGAACACGTTGTGGGCGTCGGAATCGGCGGCCACCAGCAGACCGCGGGCCCGCTCGATTCCGGCTTGAGCCAGCAGAGCTTCGTTGGCCCCGTCCCCCTGGAGGAGTGGGCATACCATTGCCAGCGAGGTCCATCACCGTCCATTGAAATCTATAAATAACTGTTTAGTCAGTCAGTTACAATCCTATACCGTGAATCGGCTCAGCCTATTACTTCTCTTGCAATCCATAGTAATCCTCCATATAATGAGGGAATTCATCCTGTAAAGGATCCCGCCCACACTCCGCGAAAAACCAAACCCAAGGGCTGCCATCCTGACAAGGCCCTGTCGGTTCCCTTCGTGCGTTCCGCCCCGCCGGGAAGACACGCCGACGGCAACGGGTTGTACCTGTTCGTGCAGCCCAGCGGAACCCGGAGCTGGATTCAGCGGCTGGTCGTTCGCGGCCGCCGCCGCGAGCTCGGTCTCGGCAGCGTCCGGTTGGTCTCGCTGGCCGAGGCCCGGGAGAAGGCGCTGGCCAACCGCAAGCTCGCCCGTGAAGGTGGGGACCCCCTCGCCGAGAAGCGCCGCGCCGAAGGCATGCCGAGCTTCTCGGAAGCCGCCATGCGCGTACAGGAACAGAGGCGGGCCGGCTGGCGCAGCCGGAGTCACGCGCAGAGTTGGCTGAGCGGCCTCCAGCGCTACGCCTTCCCGCGCATCGGGAAAATGCCGGTTTCGGAGGTGTCGAGCGCCGACGTGCTGGAGATTCTCTCGCCGATCTGGCACGTCAAGCCGGACATGGCGGGGAAGCTGCGCCAGCACATGCGGGCCGTGTTAGAATGGGCCGTGGCGATGGAGCTCCGCATCGACAACCCGTGCGACCGCGTCGGACCGGTGCTGGGGCCTCAACACAAGGTCGTGCGGCACATGCGGGCCTTGCCTCATCGCAAGGTGCCGGCGGCCATCCGGACGGTGCGGGCATCGACGGGGGCGCCGGGGGTCAAGCTGGCGTTCGAGTTCCTGGTGCTCACGGCGGCGCG
>JAAXHF010000269.1 GCA_012271025.1 Deltaproteobacteria bacterium
CCGTGGGCATGGCCACCAGCGCGGTCAGCACACCCGCCAGCACCAGTGCCATGATCGGATGCACGCCGCCAAAGGCTGCCAAAGCAAACAGCAAATAGCCGCCCAGGCCAACAAAGGCCTGCTGTCCGACCGAGACAAGGCCGCCATAGCCCGCCAGCAGTGACCACATTTGCGCCAGCGCGAGATAGTAGAAGATTTCGACCATCAGGCGCAGCTCGGCCCGTCCGGCCCACCAGGGCGCGGCGATCAGAACGATCAGAACGACGGCGGCAAGGCTCATGGATATCTGGCTGGCGCGGGTCGAGCGTTGGACTGAATAGTTCAGGCTCATCGGATTACCCTTTCATCTTCGGAAACAGGCCCTGCGGTTTGACAACAAGCAGGACAAGAAAGGCCAGATGGCCCGCAAGGATCTGGAGCCCCGGATCGATCTGGGCGCCAATGGCCTGCGCCACGCCCAAAATGATGCCACCCGCAAGCGTCCCCCAGAGGTTGCCCAACCCGCCGATGATCACGGCTTCGAAGGCAAACAGCAGGCGCGCGGGTCCGACCGAGGGGTCAAAATTCGTGCGCATCGCCAGATAGACACCGGCAATCCCGACAACGGCCGAGGCAATCGCCGTGGCATAGCCGAAGATCTTGGCGTTATTGGCCCCCATCAGGCGCACCGTGTCCTGATCATCGGACGTGGCGCGCAGCACCCGGCCCAGCGAGGTTTTGTAGAAGAACGCCTGCAATCCGGCGATCACGATCAACGCCGAAGCGAAGATTAGCAGCGGCATGACCCCAATGGAAATGCTCTGATTGATCGGGATCGAGGCGGTCTCCAGCCACGCCGCCTGCAATTTCTGGCTGTCGGCCGAAAACACCTCAAGCAGCACATTCTGGATGATGATCGAAAACCCGAAGGTCACCAGCAGGGGCGGCAGGATATCCTCCCCCAGCGTGCGGTTCAGCAGCACCCGCTGGCCCACATATCCAAGCAGGGCCATCCCCGGCACCACGACT
>JAAXHF010000634.1 GCA_012271025.1 Deltaproteobacteria bacterium
GGGCAATACCGTGCTGGTGGTCGAGCACGACGAGCAGACGATTGCCAGTGCCGACGTGGTGATTGACCTCGGACCGGGGGCGGGCACCCACGGCGGCAAAGTGGTGGCTATCGGCGCTCCGGGCGACTTGCGCCACAACCCCGAGTCGCTGACCGGACAGTTTTTGCACGTCGCCCACCCCCGGCTCGGTCCGGTCCGCTCGCTGGCTGGCCGGCCGCGGCTGGCCATCCGGGGCGCGCGTGAGCACAACCTGAAGAATATCGACGTTGAGCTGCCGATCGGCACCTGGGTGTGCATGACGGGCGTGTCGGGCTCGGGCAAAAGCTCGCTGGTCCAGGAAGTGCTGGTCAAGGGGCTCAGAAAACAGCTGGGTCGCTTTGTTGGCAAGACGGGCGTGCATGATCGGATTGAGGGGGCTGAGCCTATCGAGCGGGTGGTTGAGGTGGATCAGACGCCGATCGGAAAAACGCCCCGCTCGGTGCCGGCCTCGTACGTCGGGCTGTGGGATGAGGTCCGCAAGCTGTTCTCGATGCTGCCCGAGTCGCGCCTGCGGGGCTATAAGCCGGGCCGGTTCTCGTTCAACGTCAAGGGCGGGCGGTGTGAGGCCTGCGCCGGCCAGGGGCGGCTGAAGATGGAGATGAGCTTTCTGCCCGACGTGTATGTGGACTGCGAGGTGTGCGGCGGGCGGCGCTATAACGAAGAGACCCTGGAGATCGCCTATAACGGCAAGAACATCGCCGATGTCCTGGGCCTGACCATTGAGGATGCGGCGACGTTTTTTCTGGGCGTGCCAAAGATCGCCGGCCCGCTGCGCCTGCTGAACGATATCGGCATGGGCTATATCACTCTGGGTCAGGCCAGCAACACCCTGTCCGGCGGCGAGGCTCAGCGCATTAAATTGGCCTACGAGCTGGCCAAGGAGTCTCGGGGCAAGACCCTGTACGTCCTGGACGAACCCACCACGGGTCTGCACTTCGCCGATATTGAGAAGCTGATCACGACCCTGCACCGTCTGGTGGACAAGGGCAACACGGTCGTCACCATTGAGCACAACCTCGACATCATCAAAGAGGCCGACTACATTGTTGACCTCGGCCCGGAAGGCGGCCTGGACGGTGGCCGGGTGGTGGCCTGCGGCCCGCCCCAGGCTGTCATGCGCCAGAGCCGACAGTCATACACCGCCCGCTGCCTGCGGGAGTATATGCAGGGCAGCGACGCTGGAATAATGGAACTGAAGTAGCCAGCACGAGGAGGCAAACATGCCACGCAGTCCAGCTGAGCAGCACATGGAGGACGCCGCCCGCGCCTATTTCGCGAATGTGACCAAGGGCGATGTCGAAGGAATTCTGGCTTTATTCGCCGACGATGCGCAACTGATCAACCCGATGACCGGGCAGGAGGGCATTCGGGGCAAGGCGGCATTGCGGTCTTTTTATCAGCGGCTGGTGTCGAGTCTGGTGGATTACCACGCCGGCCCGACCGATATCGTGATTGAGGGCAACAAGCTTGTCGCGCCCCTGCGTCTGGTCGGCAAGACCGCGGACGGCGCCCCGCTTGAGATGAACAACCTCAATTTCTGGACCTTCGATGAGAGCGGCAAGTTCAAAATCCTGCGGATCTACATGGACACCCATCCCTACCGTCAGGCTCTGAGCCAGGCTTTGGGCGGGAGTAAATAGCAGCCAGTCTTGTCTTGACCTGTCTGACTCGTTATACCGCGCTCATGCAGAACACATATTCCGCCCATGAAGCCAAGGCGCGGTTCTCGGAACTCCTTCGGCAGGTGCGTCAGGGGAAAACGGTCACGATTTCTTATCGTGGGAAACCTGTGGCCGAGATTCGCTCTATCCAGCAGAAACCGGCAACGGTCGAGGAGCGACTCGAAGAACTCGAACAGCGCGGGGTTCTCGTTCGTCCGAGTCAGCGGCAGTCGCTGAAAACTGTAGAGCCGCGAGCGGGGGCTCTGAAGCGTTTTCTCGCAGAGCGAAGCGAGTGAGCGTTTTATACGTCGATACGTCCGCCTTGGTCGCCGTCGCCTTCGACGAACCGGGCGCGGCTTCTCTGGCACGGCGGTTGAACGAAGCTGCCCACCTCTTGTCCTCGAACCTTCTCGAAGCAGAGCTACGGGCGACATTTGCGCGTGAGGGAGCCGACTTCAGGGCAAGTCTCGTCTCTGGCATCGAATGGATTCTGCCGGAACGGCCGCTGACCTCTGAACTGACAACAGTATTGGCAGCTGGTTACTTGAGGGGTGCGGACCTGTGGCACGTTGCGACGGCCCTCTACGTTGCCCGGGAACTGGGAAATATTGCGTTCGTTACGCTCGATGCCCGACAGCAGGTAGTGGCAGAGGCGCTCGGTTTTCAAGCCTGACTCTCAGTCTGGCCGCCTCCGTCGCCGCTTGAGGTCGATATCGGGGGCGACCGTCACGCCTTCCGCATTCAGCGGCTGGACTGAAGCTTAGAGCAAATTACGATTCCGTGTA
>JAAXHF010000636.1 GCA_012271025.1 Deltaproteobacteria bacterium
CGCCTGCTGTTCGGCATTGGCGGTGGCTGGAACGCCGAGGAGATGGAGAACCACGGCACGCCGTTCAAGCGGCGCTGGAAGGTCTTGCGCGAGCGCATTGAGGCCATGAAAGAGATCTGGGCCAACGAGGAGGCCGAGTACCACGGCGAGTTCGTGAACTTCGATAAGATCTGGTCCTACCCCAAACCGCTCCAGAAGCCCCATCCGCCGATTCTGCTGGGGACGTTTAACGGCGGCCTGAAGCGCGTGGTCAACTACTGTGACGGCTGGGTGCCGGTCGGCTTTGACACCAGCAGCCTGCCCGAGTCGATCAAGGAGCTGCGCGCCCTGGCCGAGCAGGCCGGACGTTCGCCCGACGAGGTGCCGGTCTCGATTTTTGGCTCGTCGGATAAAGAAGAAGCCCTGGCCAGCCATCAAGAGCTGGGCGTTGAGCGGGCGGTCCTGTTTCTGCCCTCGGCCGACAGAGACACGCTCATGCCGACGCTCGATAAATATGCCAGCCTGGTTCCCAAGTTCGCGTCTTAGGCAGCACTGATTACCGGCAACAAAAAGGGCGACCCATAACGGGCCGCCCTTTTTACGTTGTGGCGTCGCGCGGCTTAGCTAATGCCGTACAGCGCGGCGGCATTGCCACCGACCACACCGGTCAGCACGTCTTCCGGCGCATCAGAGAAATTCTCTTTGATGTACTCGGCCGACCGCGGCCACGGCGAATCGGTATGCGGATAGTCGGACGACCACATGATCTTGGTCGCGTCGAGGCGCTTGTAGGTGTCAATCCAGGTATCCTCGAACTGGAAGGTGCACCACACGTTGCGCTTGATGTACTCGCTCGGCATCATCGTCAGCTGAACGTTCTGGAAATGACGCAGCCGGTCGTAACCGTGATCCAGACGGTACAGGAAGTGCGGCAGCCACGACACGTCGTTCTCGGCCGAGACGATTTTCAGCTTGGGGTGACGCTCGAACACGCTGCCGAACACCATATCGGCCAGGGTCAGCTGAATTTCCTGGGGCAGGCTCATATAGCCGTACAGGATGTTGCTGAAGTCAATCCCGTGGCCCTTGCGGGAGGTCAGGATATGCAGCGACAGCGGCATGTTCATATCCGCGGCCGCAGCCCAGAACGGATCGTAGTCCGGATGGCTATACGGGCGGTCTTCCGGGGGCGCGCCCCAGATCAGGGCGCCGCGCAGGCCCTTTTTGGAAATCCGCTCCAACTCGGCGATGCCGGCCGGAATGTCTTCCAGGGTCACCGCGCCGAGGCCGACGAGCCGATTCGGGTTGTAGCTGGTGTACTCGGACGCCCAGTCGTTGAAGGCGCTGAAGGCAGAGGCGCGCAGCTCGGCGTCTTCGAGCCCGAACAGCAGCATGCCCATTGAGGTGTACATCGCCTCGGCGCTGACGCCGTCTTTGTCCTGGTCCTTGAGCCGTTCGGCCGGGTCCCACACGCTCTTGGGCGCCACGCTGAAGCCCTTTTCCATGTGAGCCGGCAGCTCTTCGGCGCTCTTGCCCGAGCCAAAGAAACCCGCCACCGGAACCGGGGTGATGTTTCCACACACGAAGAATTCGCCCGGCTTGCCGTTGTTGCCCTCGACGGTGTGGGGTGCCCGGTCGCGGAACTTTTTATCCATCCGCTCGGCCCACATGTCGGGCGGCTCAACAAAGTGCGAATCTCCAGAGATGATACGATATGCCATGCTTGGCCCTCCTTAGAGTAAAGAATACACACGTCCTGACGAAGGCAAAACCGGCTGAGCGTTCATTCAGCGGCGTGGCCTTCTGCCCACAGCTCTCCTTAATCACTTTTCCCATTGAAGTCAAATACCTGTGTGTCTATGGACCGGGCAGTACGGGCTGCTGAGGCAGGGTCTCGGTTTGCAGAGCCGCCTACGGATCCCGGAATATGAAGATTCCCCGCAACTCTGCCATAATGGGCCGCAACCTGGAGAAGAATCTCGTACCGACGACCTCAAGAAATTCGGACTGTAGATGACGAGGAAGCTGATAGCGAGTTTGGAAGAGCGACGGCTGGCCCTGCAAAGGGAGCTGGATGCAGGAAAAGACTCGTCGGAACGGAACCGCATGGGTCAGTTTGCTACGCCGACCGGCCTAGCCGTTGACATCCTCCGCTACGCAAAGAGGCA
>JAAXHF010000322.1 GCA_012271025.1 Deltaproteobacteria bacterium
TCATCACAGTGAACGCTGATATCATTTCGCTCAGAAGGTCATCACAGTGAACGCTGATATCATTATCGCTCAGAAGGTCATCATCGTTCACTGTGTCATCGTTCACTATGTCATTGTTCACTGTGTTGTCCTGAGCGCGCTGTCAGCCCTGGGTCGCCAGCTGTCCACACGCGGCCAGGACATCTTGGCCGCGGCTTTCGCGTATCGTCGCCAGCACACCCTTGTCCAACAGGAGCTGGCGAAAACGGTCAATGTGGGATCGGGGGCTTGACGCAAAATCCGAGCCGGGAAAAGCGTTAAAAGGGATGAGGTTGACCTTGGCGGGTATGCCGTGCAGCAGTTTGACCAGCCGCCGGGCGTCGGTCAGACCATCGTTCACCCCGGCCAACATGGTGTAGGCAAAGGTCAGCCGCCGCCGCGAGCGGGCCGGCAGACTGCGGCACGCATCGAGCAGCTGCCCGAGGGGATAGCGGCTGTTGACCGGCATCAGCCTGGCGCGCAGTTCATCGGTGGTCGCACTCAGCGAGACGGTCAGATTGACCCGGGTCTCGTGCAGCAGACGCTGCATCTGCGGCACCAGCCCGACCGTGGAGACCGTGACCCGGCGGGGAGAAAAATTGAGGCCCCACTCGGCGGTCAGCACCTCGATGGCCTTTACCACCTGATCGTAGTTGGCCAGTGGTTCGCCCATGCCCATGAACACCACATTGGTCAGCTGCTGGTCAGCAGCCAGCCCATACTGGACCTCCCACACCTGCCCGACGATCTCTCCGGCGGTCAGATTCCGCACCGGCCTCATCCGCGCCGTAGCGCAGAACGTACACCCCATCGCGCAGCCAAACTGGGACGAGATGCACAAGGTTTGACGGCCCGGAGCGGGAATCAGGACGCTCTCGATCCGCCGTCCGTCGGCCAGACCAAACAGGTATTTGCGCGTCCCATCGGCGGCTGCCGAGGTCCGCACACAGGCCAGACGGCCAATCGAAAAGACCGTGGCCAGTTGCTCCCGCAGGGCGACCGACACATCGCTCATGTCGGCAAAGCTGGTGGTCCCGTGCCGGTAGAGCCGGCGCAGGATTTGCCGGGCTCGAAAGGCGGTGTGGCCGTTGTCGAGGCACCACTGCTCAAGCTCGGCTCGGCTGAGTTCTCTAATGTCGTGTGACATTAAGACGTGTGGAGCTCCATCTCCCCAAAGAAATAGGCGATTTCCTGGCGGGCGGTGTCCGGCCCGTCGGAGCCGTGGACGGCATTCTTCTCGATGTCAGTCGCAAAGTCCTTGCGAATCGTCCCCGGCTCGGCCTCGGCCGGGTTGGTCGCGCCCATCAGCCGCCGGTTGGTCTGGATGGCGTCCTGGCCTTCGAGCACCGAGACCAGAATGGGTCCGGACGACATGAAGGTCGTCAGGCTATCAAAAAAAGGGCGTTCCTTATGGACGGCGTAAAACCCCTGGGCCTCGGCCTTGCTGAGCTGGAGCAGCCTGGCCGCAATGATCTTGAGACCGGCGCGTTCAAACCGAGCCAGAATCTCACCCACAACATCCTTTTGCACGGCGTCCGGCTTGATGATCGACAGGGTACGTTCTTTCATGCTGGTCCTTTCTTCAGCGTCGGGCCAGTGTAGCGGGAGGCCAAAAGGGGGTCAACGCGCCGCCCGGTTCGGAGTCCCCTGTCCCTGCCGTCCCGTTCAGGACGCATTCAGGGCAGATTCAAGGGCGGCGGCGGCGGGGTGAAGTGTAAACCACACTGACGGTGGGATTTTTTGACCGCAGCCCAGTCGGGCGTGGCCTCGAGCAGGGCCAGCCCGGTCCGGGCATGGCACGCTTCGGCGTGATAGCCAAGTTGCTCGGCCCTCTCCAGACAGCGGCTAAAAGCGGTCTGGGCAGTTTTGTGTCTGCCCCGCAGCAGCGCCAGCTCGCCTGTCCCCAGCCGACAGTAGATGCCGCCACGGGCATCCCGGGTTTTTTGGAACAGATCCCGAGCCCGGGCAAAGGTCTCGGTACTGCGAGGATAGTCGCCGCGCATCTTGTGGACGGTGGCCATCGCCCAGACGGTATAGGCAAAGCTGGCGGTGTCACCAATACGGGCGTAGAGCTTCTCGGCCCTGGCAAACAGCTGCATGGCCGTCGCATAGTCGCCCCGCATCCGTGCGGCATTGCCCAGCCCACAGTAGGAGTAGGCGCGCCCATAGGTATCTTTTTCGGCCTCGAACAGCGCGTTCGCTCGCTGATAATAGTCCTGGGTATCGGCAAAGCGACCCATCAGGCGCGAAGCGCCGCCCAACCCGCACAGGGCATAGCCGGTACCAGGCTCGTCGCCCTGCTGCTGGGCCAGGGCTAAGGCATTCTTGAAATGCCTGATCGCCTTGCGTAAATCGCCGCAAAAGCGGTAGGTGCTGCCAAGCGCCCACAGGACGAATCCCTCGCCCTGGGTAGCCTGGGCTTGGCGGTACAGCCGACGGGCGTGCTGGAGATAGGGCAAAGCACGTTCGGGATTGCCCTGGGCGCGCAGGCTGAGACCGAAACCGGCCTGGCTCTCGGCCAAGCCTTCCGGGTCGTGCAGCGCCTCGGACAGGTTGATCGCCCCGGCATAGGCACGTTTGGCCAGACCGAAGCGTCCCAGCATACGCAGACAGTCACCAATGCCGATACAGGCATCGCGCTCTCCGTCGGGATCTCCCTCGCTGGCATAGGCGGTCCGGGCCTGACGGTAGAGGTCGAGGGCGGCGGCAAAGCGGCTGGCGTGGCGGGCGCGTTCGGCGCGCTCAAACAGGCGCTCGGGGTTCACGAACCGGTCGGCTCCTCGACCGCGATACCCATCGCCCTGGCCATGGTTACCCCCATCTCGGCCGGGCTGGGAATCGTGTGCACGCCGGCCTGCTCGAAGGCTCGAATTTTTTCCGCAGCCGTGCCCGAGCCCCCGGCAATGATTGCCCCGGCATGGCCCATGCGTTTGCCCTTGGGTGCGGTCTGCCCGGCGATAAAGGCGGCTACGGGTTTGGTCATATGGGCCTGGATAAAGGCGGCCGCGTCTTCTTCGGCGCTCCCCCCGATCTCACCGATCAGCACCACCCCTGCGGTCTGTGGGTCGTCCTGGAACAGACGCAACACATCAACAAAGCCGGTGCCGTTGACCGGATCGCCCCCGATGCCGACGCAG
>JAAXHF010000186.1 GCA_012271025.1 Deltaproteobacteria bacterium
TGAAGTCGAAGGGCTACACAGCATCGTGAAGTGGACTATTGTGCGCTTTCTTCTTGAATCTGGCTTTGCACTTGGCCGCTCAGCCACACAAAGCCCAGCCATAGGACGACTCCCAGACCAGCGCAGCTGAACCACAGGGTCCGATACCCCCACGCTTCGTACAGCCAGGTTCCGCCCAGCGGAGCGAGCACAAAGGCGCCGGAGAAGGCGGCGCCAAACACCCCCATATACCGCCCCCGGCTGGCGGCCGGGCTGCGCTTGGCCACAAAGCCTTCGAGCAGCGGGGTTGTCAGCATTTCCCCCAGCGTCCACACTACCACGGTGACTGCGACCAGCGGCATGACCGGCGCAAACGGCAGCAGGCCGAACCCGCCGCACAGCAGCAACGCACCCAGGCCGACGACCCGCAGTGTGTCGAAACGCTCCACGGCTCGAATGACCAGCATCTGAAAGACGACGATCAGCAGCGTGTTAATGGTAAAGACCAGTCCGACCGAGGTGGCGGGCAACCCATAGACCTCGGAGAGGGTGAGCGGATAGGTGCCCAAGAGCTGGCACAGGACGGTTGCCAGCAGCAGAGTCAAGCCGACCAGCGCCAGAAAGACGCCGTCGCGCCAGGGCGACAGGCGCGGGTCAGGCGTCTCGGCCCGCTGTCCGTCGCGCCGAGCGGGCGAGGGGGCGTTACCAAACAGCAGCCACAACAGACCCGCAGTCAGCACACACACGCCGGCCTCGACAAAAAACAGCACGGTGTACGAATAGGCGACCAGCAGCCCACCACAGGCCGGCCCGATGGCCATGCCCAGATTCATCCCCACCCGCCGCAGGCTGAACGCCCGAACGTGCAGCTCAGCCGGACTCACTTCGGCCAGGGTGGCGGCATTGGCCGGTCGAAAGCTCTCGGCCGCAACGCTCAGCAGAGCCACGACCAGGGCAATGCTCAGCGGCGTCGGCATCAGGCTGAGCGCCACAAAGCAAAGCGCCGCCAAGCCCAGGCTCAGCCGCTGTGTCGGCAGCGAGCCGATCCGGTCGCTCAGCCAGCCGCCCAGATACGAGCCGCCGACCGCTCCGACTCCATACACACTGAGAATGACGCCCGCCCCGCGGGGGCTGAGCTGCTGTTGACTGGTCAGATACAGGGTCAGAAAGGGCAGGACCATGGTGCCGCTGCGGTGGACAAACGAGACCAGCGTCACCAGCCATACCGCCCGGGGCAACCCGGAAAACGCCTCACGGTAGAAACGCAGGGGAGAAGAGAAACGCGACATATGGCGGTACTGTCCTGATTTGACGCTCAACTACCTGATTTGCTGGGATCAGTATGTGATTTTCCAATCGCTCGAAAGCTCGAAACCGCTTCATCAGGACAGTACCATGAATATAGGGGATTGCGGCACTGCGTCAGTGTGAAAATGACTGCTCCGTCTCACCCCCAGTGGCCCACTCCGAGGGTAGCTGCTTTGACATGCCAATCGTATGCATATGTAATAAATTGACATGTCAATCGTATGCATGTACAGGGGTTCCTCGCCTTCCGAAGGAGAGCCAAGGTCCTGGCCAGCCGCCGGACAGAGGGAGGGTGCATCACACGTTGAGGGAGGAGGATCCGAAGATGCAAGCTGGCACCGTGCTGACCTCGACATCGCTGCTTCTGAGCGGCCTGCTCGTGCTGGCCGCCATCTTTTCCGATGGACGCCCGGCCTTCGCGCAGGCACAACTCGATTGTCCCCTGCCTGCCAGCGTGACGCCGCCTGCGCCTCCGCGCGTGACGGCGCAACAGGTGGAAAACGGCCGCGCCAGCCTGAGGGACTTCGCCCTGGCCGCGAGAGACCAATTGGCGATCGAAAGAACGGGCGTAGCGCAGATATACGTCAGATGTCTCGTCCGGCAGGAGGGCAGTCCGTGGCGTTCCGGGTCCACCTACCTCATAATCCTGACGCCCGACGGCCGGGTGAACATTCACGCGAAGGACATGGCCTTGTCCGGCAGGC
>JAAXHF010000305.1 GCA_012271025.1 Deltaproteobacteria bacterium
CAGACAACGTATGCGCTCCTTGACCAACCCCCTTAGCTATCTGACCTTGAACGGCCGGGTCTCCTGGCCGTTCTTCGTGTTGGCGGGCATCGTCGTTGTCGCGCTGGCCCTGCGGCTGCATGGCATCAACTGGGACGACGGCTATGGCTTCCATCCCGACGAGCGGGACATCTACATGCGCTCGGACTGCATGTATGCCCTGCTTACGGATGCGGCCCACGCCGGTGACTGCGGATACCTCGCAGACCACCCCGAAGCGGAGCCGGGACTAGGCGGGCTGCGCTATCTCTTCGACGCCGAGCGCAGCCCCCTCAACCCCCACTGGTTCCCGCTGGGGAGCATCCTGATTTACGTCCTGGTGTTCTTCCGGTCGGTGGTCGAACTGTTCACCGACATTGGCGGCCTCGAGATGAGGTACGTGGGCCGCACCCTGTCCGCGCTGGCCGACGTTGGCACAGTACTGATGGTTTTCGTGCTGGGCCGCCGTCTGTACGGGCGCAACGCGGGACTGCTGGCCGCCGGGCTGACGGCGCTGGCTGTGATTCACGTCCAGCACAGCCACTTCTACCGCCCTGAGACCTTTACCGTGCTGCTGACCCTGGCCTGCATCTGGGCCACGCTGCGGATGGTGGAGAAGCGGCGGCTGCGCGATTCGGCGCTGCTGGGGCTGATGCTGGGTGTGGCGCTGGCGCCCAAGGTGAACGTGCTGCCGCTGCTGGCTCCGCTGGCCTTGGGATACGTCTATCGCTTGATAGATGAAGCCGAAGGACGCTGGGATGGCGTCACGCCGGAAGTCCTGCAGAAGATAGCCGGTCACGCACTGCTGGCCGGGGTGGTGGCGCTGGCCGTTTTCTTTGTCACCACTCCCTATGCGTTCATTGACATCGGGGCCTTTGTCGGCGACGTGATGCTCCAGACCCGGATGGCTCGCAACGCTGGCCTCTTCCCCTTCACGGTGCAGTATGTAGACACCCCGGCATTCCTGTACCAGATAAAGCAGACGGCGGTATGGGGGCTGGGCCTGCCGCTGGGAGTGGCGGCCTGGCTGTCCATACCGTTTACGGCCGTTCTGCTGCTGGTGGAACGAGGCCGCCTCCGCGCCGACCTGCTGCTGCTGGCGTGGGTGGTTCCGAGCCTGCTTTTCTACGAGAGCTTTGAGGTCAGATTCCAGCGCTACCTATTCCCGCTGATGCCGGTGATGATTCTGCTGGCCTCACGGATGATGCTGTGGGAGGTTGGGAAGGCCCGCTCGTTGGCGCGGCGCGCCGCCGCCGCGGGGCGCCGCGCAGGGCGCGCGCTGACATCGGAACGGGCGGCAAGGGTTCTGCTGGCGATTGCTGTGGCGTTGCCGGTGTTCGTTGTCGGCAGCACGGCCTTTTATTCTCTCGCTTTCCAGCGGGTGTATGCCAACGACCATCCGGGACTGGAAGCGTCGCGTTGGGTTCTTACCCAGGTGCCGCGCGGCTCGTCCATCGTGATGGACAATCACTGGGATGAATGGCTGCCGGGTCTCTATTCCTACGATATCTGGCAGTTTCCGCTGTATGAGCCGGACACGCAGAAGAAGATGCAAACGCTGTCGAAACAGCTCGCTCGTTCCGACTACCTGATTTTCTACAGCCACCGGCCCTATGCCAGCGCGGCCCAGGACCCGGAACGCTTTCCGTACAGCAACAACTATTACCGACTGCTGTTCTCCGGCGAGCTGGGCTACCGGCTGCACCGGGAATTCACCAACTACCCATCGTTGGGCGGCATCGTCTTCCGAGACGATGCCCTGGCCCGGGCGGGCCTGCCCAGCCCGGCGCCGGAAATCCCTTCCCATGACGCGAACTTTACCCTCGACTTTGGTTACGCCGAAGACAATGTGGTGGGCTACGACCACCCCCGCGTTCTAGTTTTTCGCAACGCCGCCCGCCTGACCGAACCCCGGTTGCGGGAAATGCTGGCACAGCCGCCGGAAAGAGACGCGGCAGATTCATCATCCGCAGCGCTGATGCTGTCGCCGGAAGCGTTGGGAAAGCAGCGAGGCGGCGGCAC
>JAAXHF010000448.1 GCA_012271025.1 Deltaproteobacteria bacterium
AGTATCTGCTGCACGTCCCGTTCCAGCCGGTCCACCCGGCTGCTCATTTTGCCCAGCCAGAACATGCCGCCGGCCGACGCCAGCAGTACGGTGACGAAGGTGGCGGCCGTCGCCGGGTCAATCGTAAGCATCGTCTGCTCTCCATATTCCGGTCACGTCATGTATAGATATGAAGCCATCTCGACCCGGCCCGGCGTTGCGCGGCTGGCAGTCACCCGACGAACCGGTCGATCAGCACCACTGCCGCGCCCACCGCCACTATGATGCCAGCCAACCGCACCAGCAGCCGAGTTTCCATGTGCGCCAAATCGGCTTTGGTGGCGTAATACTGCAGGATTTCGTTGCGCAGGTTATCGATGTCGGCCTTGGTGGCGGGACTGTTGTGCGATGTGGCCATTGCTATTGCCTCCGGTTCAGTATGCACCCAATTCTAGCACGGCGCCGGCCGTCTCTCCGATTCATCGTCCGTTCAGCCGGGAGAGGCCGGCCCCGCCGGCGAACCCCAGCAGCGCCCCCACCGCGCCTTTCACTATCCAGTCAGCCAGCTCGATGAGCTGATGCTGCGCCGGCGTCAACTCCGGACTGGCTACCTCGGCCTGCCACACCATTACGCTGCCGCCCAACAGCGCCAGGGCGAACAGCATCACCACTATTACGAGGGGAATCGCGTAATTCCTCATTGCCGGCTCGCCTCCTGCTCGCCGGTTGGAGAGGCGTTGCGGGTCTGGCTTTCCCGGCCCCGCTGCCAGAGGATGTACATCAGCCCGCCGAAACCGCCAACCAGCATGAAAAACCCGGTGAACGCCATCAGCAGGACCAGCACCATAATCGCCGTGTCCATAACTTTCCCCTCCCCTTGCATTGCATTGCGTCGCCCGCAGTTCGCCGCTCCATTATACCTAACGCCGCTGTGCCGCCGGCGAACCGCCCATCCTGTCCCGTGCGTCCTGTCTATCCATGCAAAAACCGGGATAATCCCAAAAAATCGGCCAAAACCGGGCCTTCTCCGTAATACTCCCGTAATATTGACCCCGCTACAATTGGCGGGCAAGTCTGCAAATCTACCCAACCCAACTGCCCGCTGCCTGCCCGTCCCGGGACCAACCGGCCGGCGGGCCGCAATGCCAGGAGGTGCGAGCAAAACTACCTGTCGAAAGCCGCCCCACGCCCGCCCGCGGGCAACTCTTCTACCAGGCCCCAAACCACGGGCCGAGGGCGCAACCGGAAACTCAGATTTCAAAGGACAATCTCGAAAGGGAGATTTTGTCAAATGAACAGAAAAACGAGAAAGCTGATATGGTCAGTCCCGCTGGCGGCAGTGTTCGCCATCCTGGGCGCGCTGGCCATCTTCGCGGTGGCGACGCCCGACGCGGCGCTGGCCCACGACCCGCCCATGGCGCCCGCCGACCTGAAAGCCATGCCGGCCGAGGATGACGCCGGGCGGACCACCCTGGAGCTGTCCTGGACGGCCCCCAGCGGCGATGCCCCCACCGGCTACCGCATCGACTATTCGGAGCAGGGGAGTTTCAACGTCTGGATGGAACTGGAGGACGACACCGGCAACGCCGCCACCTCCTACGCCCATTCGATGTTGAAGCCCAACACGATTTACTACTACCGGGTGTTCGCCCTCAACGAGGCCGGCACCGGCCCGGTATCCAAGACCGCCTCGGGCAGGACCATGGGGCCCGACAAACCCGCCTCGGTGGGCAGCACCCTCACGGCAACAGCCGACGGCTGGCACAAGATTAACTTGAGCTGGACCGCGCCCTATGACGGCGACCGCGAAATTATCCGGTACTGCATTGAGGTGGGCACGATTGAGGGAGCAGGGCTTGGCAGCGCCGCGAGTGACTGCCAAACTAATAATCCTACTGCCACTGCGCCAACTGACACCACTACGGGGGAGGCGGTCATAGTCCTCCCGGTTGAGGGCGATGACATAGACGTCGACGGCGACCAGATCAGTTATACCCACGATGGTCTGGCCCCGGGAACGACTCGCCAGTACCGCGTCTATGCAGTCAACTTAGCTGGCCCAAATGGCATATCCGGCAAACCGTCCAATACCGCTGAGGCGACCACGGACGAAGCGGTAAATCCCGACCCGCCGACCGGTCTGACTGCGGCCGTCAAAGCCGACGGTCAAGTGGAACTCTATTGGTACTGGCCGGACAGCAACGGCGGCTTGGACATCACCGCGTTCCGCATTGAAGCGACAACTGAGGATGGAAACTGGCCTAAGTCCAGCGACAACCCGGGCGATCAGTCTCTCAAGAACGAGGGCTATGCCGTTTATAGTGAAACGTCCGATAGTGCTCGCAGGACTGCTGGTGCCTACCGCTTCGAGACTAGCCACAGTCTCCCCACAAATGAAGCCGCCACCCTGTCCTTCCGTGTCTTTACGGAAACAAGTGACGATCTCATCAGCGTCGCATCGGATACGGTGGATGCAACCGTTTTCGACGCCGACCAGGGCGTCGAAAACGGTTGCATCCACCGTATCCGATGCGACGCTGATG
>JAAXHF010000041.1 GCA_012271025.1 Deltaproteobacteria bacterium
GTGGGGGTGAACACGCCGAGATAGATGCCGCCGATGACCAGCACAAAGATCGCCGCGACCGGCAATACTGCGCCCAGGCTGCGCACGCGTTCGCCGAACGGCACGGCCGGCGCAATCGGGGCCGATTCGGGCTTGAGCCGCACATACAGGCTGATCGCGATTGCATAGCCGAGCGTCGTGATGAGACCGGGGATGAGCGCGGCGAGGAACAGCTTGCCGACGGATTGTTCGGTAATAATGGCGTAGATCACCAGGATGACCGAGGGAGGGATCAGAATGCCGAGCGTGCCGCCGCCGGCCAGCGTGCCGGTCGCCAGCGCCCCAGAATAGCCGTAGCGTTTCATCTCGGGCAGCGCCACCGAGGCCATCGTCGCTCCGGTTGCGATCGACGAACCGCAGACAGCCCCGAACGCCGCACATCCGCAGATCGTCGAGATGGCGAGCCCGCCGCGATAGTGCCCCACCCAGGCGCGGGCGCTTGTGAACAGCGAGCGGGTGAGCCCCGCCCGGGTCGCAAACTGACCCATCAGCAGGAACAGCGGCAGCACGGAGAGGGTGTAGCTCGACACCCGGCTGAACGGGGCGGTGTTGAGAAGGTTGAGAAACGCCGACCAGCCCGCCAGCGAGGCGAAGCCGAAGCCGCCGACCACAAACATCGCGATCCCGACCGGCATCCGAAAAGCGATCAGCCCCAGGCAGATGCCGAACAAGAGGCCGCCGAATTCGACATTGCTCATTGTCTGAGTCGGCGCAAATGACGGGAGAACACCCAGATGCAGACTGCGGCCAACAAGCCCGCCCCCAGGAGTGCCAGGAAGTAGCCCCAATGGATCGGGATGCCGAGAAACAGGGTGGTCTCGCCATCCTCGAGTTTGTGCATTCCGCCGACCAGGAGGCGCCAGGCGACAAGACCCGCGACACCCGTGAAGACGAAACTGTGCACCGTGTCCAACGCCGTCTTGAGGCGCGGGTGCAGCCGGGCGGTGAAGAATTCGACGACGATGTTGGCATTCTTCAGGTGGCAATAGGGGAAGAAGGCGAACACGGCGATCGCGCAGGCGAGTTCGGTCATCTCGTAGTCGCCCGGGACCGGTGCATTGAAGAGGGAGCGTCCGAGGACACTGGCCACGGTCATTGCCATGACCCCGACCAGCAGCAGGCCGCCTGCCATGGCGACTGTCCGGGTCAGCTGCTCCAAACAGACGCCGAAGCGGTGGTTCATCGAATGAGAAGTATGGAGAACAGCCATAGTGCAGTCATCATGGCCCATGACGGCCTGCTCCGTCATGTCTGGCCGCAGCCCTCACGCAAGCGCATCGGGGGGTGGAGGAAGGCTCACATCAGCGTCCGGTCGATTGCGGCTCAGTATTGCCCTCAAGACGAGAGCCGGCAAGGGGTGAGGTGGGTGTCCGTGTCGCTTGTCCGTCCATACCGCATTTTTCTCCGCATATTGCTCACGGGAACGTTCCGGGGACCGCGACCGACAGCTGCGCCGACCCTCGGCATGAGACATGCGTGGGACCCGCTGCCGGGGTGCTGGCCGACCGTGTCAAAAAAATGCTAGGCTGACCGCCGTGCGCGCCCGTAGCTCAATTGGATAGAGCGCCGGGCTTCGAACCCGTCGGTTGGGTGTTCGAGTCACCCCGGGCGTGCCTTGTGTGATGTCTGGCTAGCGGCTGCCATAATGAAAAGACTCTTTGAACGCCTGAGAAAACGCCCCGCTCCGCCCGCTCCCGTCGCCTCCCCGCTCCAGGCCGAACCGCCCCGTCCGTCTCCCCCCGCAGCCTGTAATAACTATATTGTCGTTATTCTCGACAGCTGTCGCTACGACACGCTGATGCGCGCCGCACCCGAGACGCTGGGTCATCTGGGTCAGGTGGAACGCCGCTGGAGCTACGCGTCGTGGACCGCGCCGTCGCACTACAACCTGCTGATGGGTCTCTTGCCCCATGCGAGCCCCGCCCAGGTCTACGCCTCAGAGTACTACAAGCAGGATTTTCTGAAATACAACGAACGCCTGGGAACACGCCAGATCGCCTTCAAAAGCTTGATTCCAGACCTGTTTCTGCCCAGTTTTCTCAAGCACAAACTCGGCTATCAGACCCACGCCCTGGTCTCTCTGCCGGTGCTGAATCCGGCCACGCCGATCAATCGCGATTTTGATTCGTTCACCCTCATGCCCAAGCATAACGATATGGCCGCCATGCTGGAGCGAATGCGCTTTTCTGCCGAGCGCCCGTCGTTTTACCTGTTGAACGTCGGCGAGACCCATTACCCCTACGC
>JAAXHF010000596.1 GCA_012271025.1 Deltaproteobacteria bacterium
GTCTTCAGGCGATTTGCGCTGGCGGAGGTGGGGCCGCTATTCGTGGAGCCGCTGGTTGTGCTGGGCGCGATGGGGATTGGGCTGGGCGCGTACGTCACATTGACTGGTGACGTGAGCTATGTGCAGTTCATCGGACCGGGGATCGTCGGCGGGGATTCGCTCTTTGCGGCTTTCTTTGAGTGCACGTACGGCTCCTATGCACGCATGGCGATACGGGGGCTGTATGAGGCGATGATTGCCACGCCACTGTCCATATAGGATGTGATTACCGGCGAGGTTTTATGGGGAGCAACACGGTCGTCATTCAGCGCAACCGTGATCCTGTTTGTGTTGACTGTGATGGGATTCATCGACTCACCATTGGCCATCCTCATCCTCCCACTGGCATTCCTCGGCGGCACCCTGTTCTCATCGATGGCGCTGCTGGTCGGATCGCCTGCGCAGGACAAGGCCCTTGAGTGCCGTGTACAGATCGGGGTGCGCGAACCGCCAACCGGAGTTCTGGAGGCGTTCCGGAATCACCCGCTTGCTGTCGAGCAGTTCAGCCGAGAAACCGCCGAGCAATAGGCGTAGGCCGAACGCCGGCGCCGGCAGAACCGCCGGGCGACCCAGAACGTGTCCCAGGGTCTGCGCAAATTCCCTCTGACGAACGGGTTCTGGGGCAGTCAGGTTGTAGGTGCCGGTGCATTCGAGGTCCTCAATTGCCCCGACCACAAACCGACACACATCGGCGATGTGAATCCATGACCACCATTGCCGGCCGCTGCCCAGCGGTCCGCCCAAGCCGAGGCGCGCCAGCGGCAGCATCTGCTTTAAAGCCCCGCCATGGCCCAGGACGATTCCCAGCCGCATGGTAACCAGGCGATTGCCGGCAGCGGCGAACTGCTCGGCAGCGGACTCCCACTCGCGGGCGACCTGGGCCAGGAAGCTGTCGCCGCTCGAGGCCCGTTCGTTGAGAACCTGGTCGCCGCGCGGGCCGTAATACCCGATCGCGCTGGTCGATATCAGCAGTTGCGGTCCCGGCCGGGCGTCGAGCATGCCGCGAACCAGATTTGTCGTTCCCTGAACCCGGCTCGCCCTGATGCGTTCGCGCTTGGCCGAAGTCCAGCGCCCAGAAACGGGTTCACCGGCCAGGTTTATGACGGCCTGGGCCCCGGAGAGCGCTTGAGCCGGTGCCGGGCTCCCAACCGGGTCCCACTGGACGACCTGCTCGTAGCCAGGGGCAATGCGAGTCCGCCGCGACAGCAGCACCAGTGAGTGGCCCTGGTCTTCCAGCACCGCGGAAACCGCCCGACCCAGCATGCCGGTACCACCGGCAATCGCGATGCGCGTCAAGGCATGCACTCCATTTCTTCGCCCACAATATCAGGGTGCCCAAAACACCCATAATTTAAAAATTAGATCGAACCCGGACGATGGCGCCTCGTGTTTGTATCCCTGGGCCGGGTGGTGGTGCGGTGGCGCTGGGTGGTGGTTTTCGGCTGGTTGCTGCTGGCCGGAGTCGGGTCGGTTTTTGCGGTCCAGGTACCCGAACGGCTCGTAGCCGGGGGATTCAGTTCCCCGGACCTGGAAGCCGCACAGGCCTACGAGCGGTACGCCGCCGCGTTCGAGCAGCCCTTGCCGGTGCTCACGCTGATCATTCACGACTCCGATGGGCGAATCGATTCGCCCGCGGCCCTCGCCGAAATCGAGCGGTTGCGCACCGCGGTCCTGGCGGTCGAGGGCGTCGCCGCGGTCCAAGCCTTGGGCGAGGCCGGCTTCCAGCGCGCCGATTCGGGGAAGACCGTCTTCCTGCACGTGACCACCGATTTGCAGACCGCCCGGGCCCACGCGCTGACGGGGCCGGTCAACACCGCCATG
>JAAXHF010000406.1 GCA_012271025.1 Deltaproteobacteria bacterium
TATGTCAGCCTGCTGCTGTACGTCAACACCTACTTCTGGGAGTTTTCGACCCAGCAGCTGGCCCTGTTTGCCATTCCCTTCCTGCTGGCCACGGCCACCGCCTTCGGTCTGGTCAAACCGCTCGGCCGGCGGCTGGAAAAAAGCCAGATCCTGCTGCTGTCGTTCGGCCTCATCATTCTGAACGGCGGCTGGTGGTTCAGCCTACGGCTGATCGATGTGCTGCCCGCCAACGGCGACCCGTGGCTGTTCCCGCTGGCCCTGGCCCAGAGCTATGTCCAGGTCACCTGCCTCGTGCTGACCCAAATCATGGTTCCGTCCATCGTCGCCGACATCATTGACGAACACGAGTACCACACCGGCACCCGCAAAGAAGGCGTGTTCTACGCCGGCCACGCCTTTGCCACCAAAGCCACCACCGGCCTGGGGCAGCTCGTCGGCGGCATACTGATCGATCTGATTCGGCTCGATCCAGGCGCCGCACCGGGCACGCTGGACGCGGATGTGGTGTGGAATCTGGGCTTTATTGTCGGGCCGGTGCTGTCGGCCAGCTTCCTGCTCCCGCTGTTCCTGCTCAGCCGTATTCGCCTCGGACGCGAGCGACAGGCAGAACTGCGCCGCCTGCTTGACCAGCGGCGGAATCACGCCACGGCAGCGGTATCCCCGTCCGCTCAGCCCTCGAAAATCGGATAAGCCTCCATATAGCCCATCTCAAGCAGTTCGACTCCAGGCGCCCAGCGGGACAGTTCTTCGCGGATCGGGGCGATGTCAATCGCCTTGGAGAAGCCCGGCAGCCAGTTGTCGTGATGGCTCAGGATCACCCGCCGGGGGCGGAGCATATCGGTCTGGCGGGCGACGAACTGGGCCAGTGAGCCCTGAATCGGCTCGCCGTCGATATTGCCCCGGCCGGCGGCGGCGACAATCGCCACATCGGGCCGCCGGTCACGCAGAATGCCGCTCCAGTGCCCGGACGTGTCCTGGTACAGCAGCGAACCGTGGGGCGTTTCAAACACGTAGATCAGCGCCCCGCCGTCCCCCCGTGCGCCCTGGGCCGAGACTGTGAGGTGCTCAACCACCTCGCCACCCAGGGCGCCGAGCTGCGCCCACAAGCCTTGCAAGCGTTCGGTCTGTTCCTGATAGGTCACGCCCAGCTCGCCGATGCACACCGCGTCGGAGTCGGGCATGGCGGTCTTGGACCACACGCACGAGTGC
>JAAXHF010000473.1 GCA_012271025.1 Deltaproteobacteria bacterium
ACCACCTGCCTGATGATGCTGGCCGGCTTTGAAGCGCCCACCTCAGGCACCATCCGCATCCGTGGGCGTTCGGTGCACGATTTGCCGCCGCGCAAGCGCGGTATTGGCGTGGTCTTTCAGAACTACGCGCTGTTTCCGCATATGACGGTTGGCGGCAATCTGGCGTTTCCGCTCGAAGTACGCGGGGTCGACCCACAGCAGCGCCGGGAACGCGCTAGCCCAGCTCACCATCACCCAAGAAACAGGGGACTCAAGCAGCCGAACGCAGCCTGCGTTTTGTGGTCGGTCGAGCTTGTAGGCAGCAGGGAGATCAGGAACAATAGAAGCATCATGCGTAAGAACAGGCGGCCGCGGGGGAGAGGCGGGAGAGCACAGCCAGGGGGACGGAATCATCAGGCCCACACAAGGCAGCGGGGACGGCGGAACGGACCACCCGGGCCGTCAGCCGCTCTGCAAGAATTTCAGAGTCGGGTCCCCATAGCGCCCAACCGGAAGATTCAGCTTGTTGGGCCGGATACGCCCCTGACTATCCGTATTCTGGATGTGTTCTGTCCGATTGGATTTGGCCAGCGAGCCATTATCCTCGCACCGCCGAAAACCGGTAAGACGACCTTCTTAAAAGACTTGTGCGTAGCGGCTGCGACCGGGGCTCCGCAAGCAATCTTGTACAGCCTGCTGATTGACGAACGGCCTGAGGAGGTGACCGACTTTCGCCGGGCCGTCCCGGCTGAGGTGTTTGCGTCCTCGAATGATCGTTCGCTGGAAGAACATCTGGAGACCGCCGCGACGTGTCTGGAGCAGGCGGTTGAAAGCGCCCTGCAGGATAAGGATGTGATCATGGTCCTGGACTCGCTGACCCGCCTGGGCCGTGCCCACAATCTCAATACGACCACCGGACGGACGATGAGCGGCGGTATTGACGCCAATGCGCTGGAAATCCCCAAACGCTTGTTTGGGGCTGCCCGGCAGCTTGAAGAAGGCGGCTCACTGACCATCGTCGCGACCTGCCTGATTGACACGGGCAGTCGCATGGATGAGGTCATTGCCCAGGAATTCAAGGGGACGGGCAATATGGAGTTGCTGCTTGATCGGCGACTGGCCGACCGGCGGTTGTTCCCGGCTATTGATATTGCGGCCTCAGGCACCCGCAAAGAGGAACAACTGCTCGACCCCGATACGCTCAAAATGGCCCGCCTGCTGCGCCGTCAGGTTGCCGCGCTGCCGACCGTGGAGGCAACCCAGGCAGTGTTGGCCGCCTTTGAGAAAGCGGAATCCAACGCCGCGCTGGTGGCTCAGTTTGCAGCGGTCTAGGGTCCCAAAGACACGCTGAATGCGGTGCGGGGCTCTACGCCGAGGGCCTTTCACCCTAGGCCGTCCCCACTCACCCGGCCGGGTGCGGCAGGTCAGGCAGAAGGCCAGCGGGATGTCACAGGCGGCGACGCTGGATTAGGAGCAGGCGTAGGAGC
>JAAXHF010000629.1 GCA_012271025.1 Deltaproteobacteria bacterium
TACACAGGATCGGAATTTGCTCTAATACCAGCGCTCGTCCCACACCAGCAGACCGACGATGGCCCGGTGCTGGTTGAGGCGGGCGTAGGTGTCGGCGGCGGCGATGGCTTCGCCTTCGTGGAGATGGTAGGACACCAGGTCGCCCTGCTCGGTGAACACCGGGTCGGGCTCGCGCAGGACGAGCAGGGTGGACGAACCGTCCGCTTGTGCGGCCGACGGGGAGGGCGGGGCCGGTCGCGGCAGGGCCGAGCGCTGGGCGGGCTTGGGCGTGCTGTACACCTTTTCGAGCAGCAGGAACTGGGTGAAGTCCTTGGGAATGCGCTCCTGGGCTTCGGCGTAGATATACTCCAGCCGCGACTTGTCCAGCAGCAGGCTCCAGTTGGGTTTGCGGTGGGTCAGGTAGAAAAACACATAGCCGGCGTCGCCCCGGCCCGAACGGGTGAATGGTGTGCGAGCCGGAAGGACGGTGGACGGAAAGTTGCGGTAGTAGGGATCGTAGGGACGCTTGGCCATAGGCTCAGGGCGAACGCTGCCGACCACCGAAGAGAGCAGCGTTCACCTTTCCTTTGTGCCGGGGCTGCTGCGGCTTATTCGCTGCCGGGCAGGGGCGGCATCTTGGGGTAGGTCGGCAGGTCGGGGTCGAGCACGTCCCAGGGCTGGGCGCTGGTGGTCCAGATGTTGGCGCCCGGCCGGAACCAGCTGGGGTCGTCCAAGGTGCCCGCCCGGATGCCCATTTTGTCGGGCAGGATGGCCGGCCGGGTGAACAGCGGGGTGCCGCACTCGGGGCAAAAGCCCTTGCGGACCGTGTTGCCGCTGTCGGCCTTGCGCTCATGGTACTTGACCTCGCCACTGATGCTGACGGCGGCGGCCGGGACCATCAGGCTTGAGGTGTGTCCGCCGCCGCTCACCCACTGACACTCCCGGCAGTGGCAGTTGCCCATGAACAAGGGCTCGGCACTACACTCGTAATGAATCGCGCCACACGCGCAGCCTCCGGTAAATGGCATGGCTGTCCTCCTGCCCCTGTCCTAGCACTTTGACCTTTGACACAAAACCCTTTCCCCAATATGAAGAGAGCAGCCCGACGCTGTCCGGGCACGGGCGAGAAGGAGGGAAGTAGCATGCCTTTTCTGTCATTAGACGACGCCGAACTGTGGGAGCTGTGTCCTGAGAACATGCGCCACGCCATCCAGGGCGGGGTGACCGGTCTGGCCTATTTTCCGCTGGGCGAGATGAAAGACAACCCGGCTACGGTAGTGGCTCTGCGCATGGGACCGGGCTGCGTCCTGCCCCGTCACGGCCACGACTGCTACCGTTTCGAGATTGCGGTCCGGGGTACGCTCGACGTGGGTGAGCGGGTGCTTGGGGTCGGCGACGTCATGGTCAGCGAGCCCAACAAGGTGTACGGCCCGCATATCGCCGGTCCTGAGGGCTGTACCACGTTCGAGATCTTCAGCAACCACAAGGCGTCACACGTGGTGTTGTTCGATCTGCCTCGGGGTCTGGTCGAGTGCGACGTAACGACCCAGGAGGGGCTGCGCAAGCTGCGAGAAGCCATGCGCGAGGACGCCAAGAGCGGGGCGCAGGCCTAGGTCGGTCTGCATCGGCCGCGAGAAAAGGAGGGGCCATGTGGGTGGCCAAACGGGTGGCAGAACAGAGCTTGTCCGACTGATAGCCGATAGGTGCCCGGCTTGCATGCTTTGCGTGGGAACCGTCGATTTAAATAATCCCCAGCGGACTGACGGGCGAGCCGGTCCCACCGACAATGCGGAGCGGTGCCACCATCAGCATGAAATCTTTGTGTGAACGCTCGGCGAGCTGCTCGGCAATCTCTTCCAGAAACAGATGGTGGATAAGCGGCAGTCCCAGATAGGCTTCTGTCAGAATGTGTATCGGCACCGAACATTCCGGTGTCGTGCTCGGAAAGTTATCGCCCGAACTGTCTGTTGCCACAGTGGCAATGTCCCACTCGGCAATCAGATCAATGCAATCGACATGCAGGCCTGACCAGTTTCCGTGGTCATCCTGCGCAGCTGGATCGTCGGGCCGGACGACCGTGGTTGCATAGCGCCCCGTCCGAATGACTAAGGCATCGCCCGGTTCGACCTGGTCTCGAAGGTGGGTCAGATCGTCTGGAACCACCGGTGTCCCGCGCTTCAGGGCGCTGACACCGCGACCGCGCGGCACGTCGACCAGCCACGCCCGCGTCACGATGGCTGGATTGTCCATAATCGTGTAGCGCGACCCACCCGTTTCCCGAGAAACATTGTCCGTGAAGTTGGCGCCGTTAAACGACTTGCCGTGATGGCCGACATGATTATACGCGTCGATATGCGAGTTCGTCATGCCATGGATGGCGACGGAAACAAGATCAGCGGCTTCCTGAACCGGCTCTCCTTCCGGTCCGTAGATGTAATCCCCGACCCTCAGCAGTTTATGCTGATACGTCCTGGCGTCATCGGCGATTTCGTCGGCCTGGAGTGGGGCTCCGAGAGCAAACGTCCGGTGGGTTTTGACCGAGGCGATGGCTCTGGCTGTTGTGGCTTCGCTCAGCAGATTGAGCGTTCCCCGGTCATTTGGCCACCGCCCCCAGTTGTATGTTTTGTAGGGCCAGTACGACAGTTCCATGCTCATGACTCCCTTTCCCTTCTCCTCCAGCTGTTGGCAGAACCCGAGCAGGCATGCTAAGCAGTCGGCGTCCGGGCTTGTGTAGCGAAAAGAGACGCAGGCTGCAACGTCTACCAAGGAGTATGGAAATGCGTGTCATTGACGGTGACAGTCACTTCATGGAGCCGCTCGACCTGTACGTCCGCTATATCGACCCGGCTTTTCGTGAGCGGGCCATGCGGATCGACAACGATGCGGCCAGCGGCAACGCCACGATTGTGGTGGACGGTCGGCCGCTCAAGATGATCAATGCCAACGATCTGCTGGCTGCGGTGGTGGCCTACGGCCAAAAGGAGGCCGGGCAGGCCGTGAGCGATTTTGATCGCTACCTGGCCCTCAGCCCGGACTGGCAGAATATGGACAAGCGGGTGGCCTTCCTGGACGCCGAGGGCATTCAGGCCCAGGTTCTGTATCCCACCCTGGGCCTGTTGTGGGAGGGCACGGTCAGCGACCCGGTGTTCGCCGACGCGCTGTGCCGGGCCTATAACACCTGGGCCTTTGAGCTGTGCAGCGGCCACGCCGA
>JAAXHF010000164.1 GCA_012271025.1 Deltaproteobacteria bacterium
ATGCTGTTACCAACCCCCTACTCGCCTGCTCCCCAGCTCAAGACAAAGGTCCAGGAGTGGCGCATTTACGACGCAGTGCCAGGCCGCCTGCCCGACCTCCACAACCGCTTCGCCAACCATACCCTGGGTCTGTTTGAGAAGCACGGTATAGAGAATATCGGCTACTGGACCGAAGTCGTTGGCACCAGCAATCGGCTGGTCTACATGCTCGGCTACCCCAGCCTGAGCGACCGGGAACAGAGCTGGAAGGCATTCATGAAGGATCCTGACTGGCAGCGGGCACGGGCCGCGTCGGAGGAAAACGGCCCGCTGGTGGCGAAGGTCTCCAACACAATCCTGCGGCCGACCGGCTACTCGCCTGGAAGGTAAGAATGGGCGCTCGTCCCCGGCGGCGGCGTCCCGGTTCGCCGGTCGTTGCGAGACCTACTTGCCGCGCTGCATCAGCCGGCTGAAGCTGAACAACTCCAGCGACAGGTCGTGGTTATAGCGCGACCTGTTCACGTTTGAGACCGTGGTGCGCTCGGTCTGGTGATCGATCCACGAGCGGCCGAGCAGAATCGGCACCTCGACGTTGGGATTGTCCTGGGCGTGGCGCGGATGGCCGTAGCTGTACAGCAGGGTTCGCCAGTGCTTGCCCTCGGCGTCAAACATGAGGGCGTACAGCGGAGCCGCAGTCTGCTGGTCCACGTACAGTACCCGGCGGCTGTAGGGATGCTGGGGGCTGCGCGGCCGGGTTTCCAGCACATAGACCTGGCGCAGCTCCCAGGGGTCGGTCGGATAGCCCCCGCCGCTTCCCCCGAAGCGCGCCGTCCGACCCCGCACAAAGCCCGGCACCAGGGCCAGCTGGCGGGCCACCAGGCGCCAGTCAAAGGTTGGGATCTGTTCGCCGACCACATCCTCGGCAATCATGGTAAAGCCCAAGGCCGAGGCTTCGGGGTTGTGGCCGACGGTTCTGAACTGTCCGCTGTTGGGCGCGGTCATCCACTGGCCGATGGGACGCCGGTCGGTCTGGTAGCGATGGCGCAAAAAGCCCATAGCGTGGCCGGCCGGGGCCGAGGTCTGGTCAAAGGGAAAGCTGAGCAGCTGCACGTACTCCTTGGCCACAATCCCGCTGCTCTGCCAGTCCGCGACGTTATACTCCTGCCTGGCCCGGTACATGCCGAAGGCTTGGGCCGAGTGGCTGGAAAAGGTGTACTGGGTCTGGCCCTGGCTGTCGCGCGACACCGTTTCGGTCCACTGCTCAATACGGTCGGCGCTGTCCCGGTAGCGGATGTTCCAGGCAACTTTGAGCCCGGCCTGGGGGTCGGTCTCACTCAGCGCGGCAAAGGGCAGACCGGCCCGATAGGCCGCAAGCTCGGCGCCGTCGTCCCCGAGTCGGACCTGATCGCCAGCGCCCAGGGTGGCCACGATATAGGCGGCGCTGGGCGGCAGGTCAGTCGTCTCCTGGACCACGATAGAGAAACCGCCGCTGCTGACACGGCGGAGGAGCTGGGGCGGGAGCAGGCCCTGGGCCGCCTGCCAGTTCTCTGCCGAGACGCGCAGCCCCGGAGTGATTGCCCCGGTCAGCGGGGTGCCGCGCCGGTAGGGGTAAAAGCCGTCCAGCACCCGCGCCCGAAAAGCCACGTCACCGTGTCCGCTTCCGTGCCTGTCGGCCAGACCGCGGGCGATCAACAGCTCGCGCTCGATCTGCTGTCGGGACAGGCCGAACTCGGTGCGCAGCCGTTCGCGCGTAGCCGGGGCGAGGCGAGTATAGCGCGTGAGGCTCTCCTCGTACTCGACGACCGCCTCAGGGTGGCGGCCCTGTTTGAGATGGGTCTGGGCGGTGCTGTAGGTATTGAACGCCAGCAAAAAATCGTTCATGCCCAGCACGCCGGCCCGCGGTTGGGTGGGCGACGGCGCACTGCACGCCCACAGCGCGGCGGCGCTCAGCACGGCCAGGGTGCGGAAAAGACTGGTAGAGCGCATATATCGGCCTCCCTGCGTCTGGCTCTATCCCCGTCTCCGCGCGGCTGTCAAGCGGAATCGGGCTGAAACCCGGAACGCCGGCCCGACCCGGTTTAGTCGGCGTCAAGCTTCTCGGACAGCCAGACCTTGATCAGCGACTGGT
>JAAXHF010000707.1 GCA_012271025.1 Deltaproteobacteria bacterium
ACCAGGGAGGACATCTGACGGCGCGCTTCGGCCACATCGCCTGCACTCAGTATCGAGCCGATACCGGCGGCGACCCGGTGCAGCATCCGCACCGAAAAGGTGGTCTTGAGCAGCACGGCGACCACCAGCACGTAGGCCAAAGGATGCAGTTGCAGCAAACCAAAGCTGAGAGACCAGGCCGCCGCGCCCCACGCCGCCGGTATCAGCACGGTCATGCCGGCACCGAAGGCCAGTTGCACGGGTGGAGCCGCCTGCGGGCCGGGGGCAACGCGTTCGGCCAGTTCAATGGTGTTGCCGATCCACACCGTGGGATGCAGTCGGTTCGGCGGCTCCCCCAGCGTCAGGTCCAGCAGCAGGGCCAAGAGGAGAACCGGCACGTCCAGCGGAACCGGAAGGGAGTTGAGCGCGGAGGCTAAGGGATCCATTTCACCGCACCGGGCTATAAAACCAGTCCCCGGGCAAACCGATGGGCCAGAGCATGTCGGTCAGGATCCCGCCGCCATAACCCACCGAGACTCCCATGCCATCCCATTCAATACGCCACAGCAGGACCAGCAGCAACACCAACGCCAGTGCTTCCATGATTTCGTTGACCGCACCATAACAGTCCCCGGTTAACCCGCCGTCCAAGCCCCGCTTCGCCCACCATCCCAGCAGCAGCGACGCCAGCGACACCAGGACCAAAACGACGATACCCGCCAGCCCCAGCCAAAACCATGCGGCGGCAGCCACGGTCAGCAGGGCGAAGCCGGTCGCCAGCCACGGGCGCCGTCCGGCGAAAAACGCGCTCCCGATGCCATGCTGCCGACCGTAGGGGAAGACCGTCAACAGCAACGTCATCGCCCACCGCGACACCACAGGGAATAGCAGCAGCGCTTCCAGGCCCGGGCCGATCATCAACAGCGAGACCAAGGCGGAGAATTTCACCAGCAACACGCTGACACAACCGGCCACGGCGAAGGAACCCACACGGGAATCGCGCATGATTTCCAGCCGGCGCGCCGCCGTGTGCCCGCCCCACATGGCGTCGCAGAAGTCCATCAGGCCGTCCAGGTGGAGGAATCGGTTGCCCACCGCAAGCGTCACCAGCAACATCGCCGCCAGCGCCGGCACGAAAAGAGGGAGCCCCAACACCAATACCCACAGCAATGCCAGGGCCAGCAGCACGAGCCCATAGAGCAGGCCGACGAAGGGGTACCAGCCCCGGGAGCGGGAGATCTCGGCGTCGGTCGGGTTCGCTATCCCGACCGGCAGCAGCGTCAGGAAGGACAACGCCACCAGGAACGGGGCGTAGACTGCCCGTAGCACGATGGCGAACGCGAAGCTATTCGTCGCGGTCGGAGACGCCGGCCTCGGCGAAGGTTGCCATCTCCGCCAGAGTCTTGGCTGCGGCCTCGATAATGGGCATGGCCAATGCTGCTCCGGTGCCCTCGCCCAAGCGCATGTCCATGTCCAGCAG
>JAAXHF010000377.1 GCA_012271025.1 Deltaproteobacteria bacterium
GTGGTCGTCAGCCCGGAGTTGCGCCAGGGGATGGATCAAGACGGACGTGAGCGATATGCGATCGGTATCATGCCGGACACGCGTCTGGAACCGGTATCGGTCGGCCGCGCCGTGGTACTGGGGGCTGAGCAAACCTGGGCCATCAGCGTCCTGATCGTGCAGACTGTGGGCCAACTCCTCCAGGGGGAGGTCTCGACCAAAGAGTTGGGCGGACCGATTCTCATTGCCCAGGTGGCCGGCCAGCAGGCCCAGCGCGGGCTGAGCCACCTCCTGCACTTCACCGCCGTCATCAATGTGAATCTGGCCATCTTCAATCTCCTGCCGATTCCGATTCTGGACGGCGGCCATCTGCTCTTTCTGTTCATCGAGCTGCTCATCGGCCGTCCTCCCAGCCTGCGCTCGCGCGAGATGGCCTTGCGCGTCGGCTTTGTGGTGATTATCTCGCTGGTCGTGCTGGTCTTCTACAACGATATTGCGCGACTGGTACGCTAGCTGTGTCACCAGAAGGGGAGACGCAAGCGTGCTCGTCCTCGGCCTGGACACGGCAACCTGGCTGACCAGCGTCGGATTGATGCGTGACGGGAGGGTCCTGGCCGAAGAGTCGCGCCAAGTTCGGACCGGGCACACGGATATCCTGTTGCCGCTCGTCCACCAGCTCGTGTCACGGGCCGGTGTGGGGCTGAGCGAGCTGGACGGGGTTGGGGTGTCAATCGGACCCGGCTCTTTCTCCGGCCTGCGGGTCGGCCTGAGCACGGCCAAGGGGCTGTGTTACGCGCTGGGACTGAGGCTGGTCGGCGTGTCCACCCTGGAGGCGCTGGCGACGACCGCGGACGGTTGGCAGGGGCGGCTGTGTGCCCTGCTTGACGCCCGGCGAAAAGAAGTCTACGCGGCCGTGTTCGCTCGCGAGCAACACCGTGGGCTGCGACGGCTGAGTCCCGATATGGTTGTGGCGCCGGATGAGCTGTGGCCGCATATTACGCCTCCCTGTCTGTTTGTCGGCGACGGAGCCGAGGCGTATCAGGAACTGATTCGAGACCGCTACGGTGATGCCGCCCGGTTTGTGCCGTGGACCGACTGTCATTCCAGCGGCGTGGCGGTGGCCCGTTTGGCGCTGCCGAGGCTGCGGGCCGGCGAGTCGGACGATGTCGCAACACTGGTGCCGCGCTATGTCCGCCTGTCAGAGGCTGAGCGGAAGCGACGCCAGGCCCGGTCAGCACCGTCCGGACCGGCCAAGCCCTAGACAGGCTGGTCGAATTTTGGCATTTTGCCAGCGTTTTGAGCGTGAGAGTGAGGACGTATGAATATTCATGAATACCAGGCAAAAGACCTGTTGCGGCAGTACGGCGTCGCCGTCCTGAACGGCAAAATGGCTACCACGCCCGAGGCGGCACAGGCTGCGGCCGAGGCGCTGGGCGGGCAGCTGTGTGTGGTCAAGGCCCAGATCCACGCCGGCGGTCGGGGCAAAGCGGGTGGGGTGAAGCTGGCCAAGACGCCCCAAGAGGCGCGGGACATCGCGGCCGGCCTGCTGGGAAAAAACCTGGTCACCCACCAGACCGGTCCCGAGGGCAAGGAGGTCCAAAAGGTCTTTATTGAGCAGGGTTGCGCCATTGCCAAGGAATTCTACCTGGGCATGGTCCTTGATCGGGCCACCTCGCGCGTCACCGTCATGGCCAGCTCTGAGGGCGGGGTCGAGATTGAAGAGGTTGCCGCCCGCTCGCCCGAAAAAATCTTGCGCGAAGCCGTGGATCCGGCGCTCGGCGTCGGCGACTTTCAGGGCCGAAAAATCGCCTACGGCCTGGGACTGCCCAAGGAGGCGATTCCCAAAGCGGTCGCCTTTGTCAGAGCCCTGTACCGGGCCTTTATCGAGACCGACGCCTCGCTGGTCGAGATCAACCCCCTGGTCTTGACCCAGGACAACGATCTGGTTGCGCTGGACGCCAAGATGGGCTTTGACGACAACGCGCTGTACCGCCAGCCCGAGGTTCGCGAGCTGCGAGACGTGTCGGAAGAGAACGAAAAGGAAATCGCAGCCTCCAAGTTCGACCTCAGTTACATCGCGCTCGACGGCGATATCGGCTGTATGGTCAACGGCGCCGGGCTGGCCATGGCCACCATGGACATCATCAAGCACTACGGTGCCGAGCCGGCCAATTTTCTGGATGTCGGGGGTGGTGCCACGACCGAAAAAGTGACCGAAGCGTTCAAGATCATTCTGTCCGATCCCAAGGTCAAGGGCGTGTTGGTCAACATCTTCGGCGGCATCATG
>JAAXHF010000442.1 GCA_012271025.1 Deltaproteobacteria bacterium
TGCGGGCTGGAAGCCCGCACTCCTATGGGTTCTTTTTCGCATCACCGTCTTCCCATCACACCGCTTATTCGGAACTGAGAATATCGGCGTCCACATTGGAGCCACCGGTCGCGCCATCCGCACCGTAGGAGAGCACCTCAAATTCTTTGCCGCTCAGGCGATAGACATAGTCACGGTCCCACGGGTCCTTGGGCACCTGTTTTCTGAGATAGGGACCGTCCCAGCGGTCCACGCCGGACGGCGCTTGGCGTAACACAGACAAGCCTTCCTGTTCGGTCGGATACCGGCCGACGTCCAGTTTGAACATCTCCAGCGCACTGGCTAAATTTTCGATCTGTGCCCGAGCGGCCTGGGGCTTGGCTTTCTCGGCCCGGCCCATGACATTCGGCCCGACCAGGGCAACCAGCAAACCGATGATGACCATCACGACCAGGAGTTCGATCAGCGTAAACCCGGCCTGACCGGACATTTGAGTCTGTTGAGTCGGTTGGGTCTGGGTGAGGACGCATCTCCCCCTTTTTAAGGGGGATTGAGGGGGATTATGTCGCATACGCCACTTCCTTTCTGAGCGTTCCTTCTGCCTGTTCTTTCTACCCGTCAGAGGGGCATATCGTTGATGCTGAAGATCCCGACCAGCATGGCAATGACCACAAAACCGATGATCAGTCCCATCGTCAGCAACAAGATGGGTTCGACCAGCGAGGTCATCCGCTTGATCTGCCGCTGCGTCTCGCGTTCAAAGTAATCGGCCACCTGCTTCAGCATATCGTCCAGTCGGCCGGTTTCCTCGCCTACCCCGATCATTTGCAGCGCCAGTGACGGAAAGGCGCCGGTGCGGCCGAGCGGGGCGGCTAGCCCCTGCCCTTCCCGGACACCTGCGCGGACCTCCTTGACGGCCTGACGGATGACGCTGTTCTCGACAACGGCCTCCACCACCTCCAGCCCCTGGAGCAGCGGCACCCCGCTGCTCAGCAGGGTGCTTAAGGTACGGGAAAAACGGCCCACCTCGCGCTTTTGGAGCAAGGAGCCGAGCAGGGGGAGGCGGAGGCGGAAGCTGTCCCAGGCCAGGCGGCCCTGGGGGGTGGCCACATAGCGCTGCCAGCCAAACACGCCGCCGGCCCCGGCCAAGAGGAAGCCCCACCAATAGGAACGCAACACCTCACTGGTCGCCAGCATGAACCGGGTTGACGCCGGGAGGGCCTGGCCGCTGTCGGCAAACAAGCCGGCAAAGCGCGGCAGGATAAAGATGAACATGAAGACAATCGCCCCGGCACCAAACAGGACGAGCAGGACCGGATAGGTCAGCGCCGACTTCACCTCCTCCTGGACCTCCTGGGCGCGCTCAAGATGTTCCGTCAGGCGTTGCAGCGCCGTCTCCAGAAAGCCGCCGACTTCTCCGGCCCGAACCATGTTCAGATATAAGGGAGGGAAGATGGTGGGGTACTGGGCTAGGGCATCGGCCAGCGATTTACCCTGCTGGACGGTCTTCAGCACGTCGTCCGCCACACGGCTCAGGGCCGGTTTTGACGCCAGCCCGACCAGGGCTGACAGCGCCCGGTCCAGGGGCAGTCCTGCCGACAGCATGGTGGCCAGCTCGCGGGTCAGCAGCAGCACGTCGCGCTGCGTGACGCGGCCACGCCAGGGCAAGGCCGGCAGGGAGAGCTGCCAGTTGCGCGCGGGTTTTGCTTCCCGGCCGTGCGGGAGTGCGACGTTGAGAGGGATATAGCCCTGGGTGTGGAGCCAGGCCACGACCGCACGCTCCTCTTCGGCTTCTCTGACGCCTTCAATCAGCTGTCCTTGGGGTGTGGTTGCCTGGTATTGGAACTGCGGCATTTTTTTGAGTCTGTTGGGTCTGGGTCACGAACGATAGCGT
This sequence comes from Deltaproteobacteria bacterium, assembly GCA_012271025.1. The sequence goes on from JAAXHF010000442.1 coordinate 1,874, forward strand.
GGCAGAATATGGGTGCCGAAGAGTTCGAGTTGTTTTCTCAGCTCTGCCCGAGGGAGGAGCCCCTGGTCAAACAGCCAGGCAAACCATTCCGGGTTTGCCGCGTCGGTCAAGGCGTCTATGCCGCGCACCACGTCGTCCACCGGCCCGGCATA
>JAAXHF010000078.1 GCA_012271025.1 Deltaproteobacteria bacterium
CCCTTTATGAGTCCGGACCCTAGCGCCACTCGTCCATCGCCAAGTCTTCATAGTCTGCCATCCTCCGGACCCGTGCGTCGTGGGTTTGTTGGGCGAGCTGAGCTGCGGCGCTGGCCTGGGTGGCCGCCGACTGGAGCCGAATCAGCTCCATGAGCAGCCGGCCGTTTTCGGCGCTGATCCGCGCCAGAATATCGACCGACTCTTTAAGGTCTTCCCGCGCGTCTAGCTCGGTCATCATGGTGTCGTAGAGGTCTTCCCGCTCATCGACGTTCCCGTAGACCACTTCCGCACTGGTCGCGGCCGCCAGCTGCGCATCCCGGTCCGCCGCCCAGGCGCGCGCATACGGTTCGTCCGGGGCTTGCGGTTCATAGGCCGTGTCTTCCAGCAGGCCGTACCGGTCGGTCAGGCGGCCGTACAGGGCCAGGGTTTGGGCAATATCCGGGTTGGCCGCCAGTTCGGACAAGCGATTGAGGTCGAACAGCAGCACCGGCAAGCGTCGGCGCATCTGGATCAGCTCCGGGGTTTGATGGAGGGTCCCTAGGGCGCGTGCGCCGGTGATAGACGCCGTTTGGCGCAGCGCCTCGTCTAGCTCCAAGCCTTGCCGGTCGTACATCAGCCCCTGGCGGACATACTGGTCGATCAGCCTGAGAATGGCGGTGGAGTCGTTGACGGGAATGCCCTGGGCGGCTGCCGGACGGGGCACAGCAGCGGCCGCCAGGAGCACTCCCGCTAGCACGAAGGCCGGAGGGGAGAAACGCAGGGGAGTCATAGCGAGGTCCTCCTTTCCTGGAACACGGGGAGCCACACCGCCGGATCGTCGCCGACCTCGGCGCGGATGGTGTCCAAGAGTTGGATGGTGTCTTCCCGGCCCGAGAGCACGGCCAGAATGTCGTCCGCACCGCTGAGATCGAGCCGGGCCACCACGCTGGTCGCGTCGTGCTTGACCAGGAAGCAGCGCGACGTATCGCCGACCTCCCGGAGCAGCCGGAGTTCGTGTTCGGTGAGGCCGAAGCCCTGACAGTACGCCTCCGCATTGGCCTGGAAATTGGGCATGAACAGTTTGGTCCGGCACTGTTCGATGATGGTCGGCCCAATGCGGGTCCGCAGCACGTCCGTGGCGCTCTGTGTGCCGAAGCCGACCAGCCCGTTTTTCTTGCGGATGGTTTTGAGCCACTCCCGGAGCCGCTCCTCAAACGCGGGATCGTCCAGCGCCCGCCAGCCTTCGTCGAGGAAGATAAGCGCTTTCTGCCCGTCGAGCGCCTGTTCGATGCAGTGAAAGAGATAGAACAGCAGCGGAACGCCACTGGTCAGATCGTCCAACACATAGGTCAGGTCGAAGCCCTGGATGCGGGCTTCGGGTAGCTCGTCGGTCGGATTGTCAAACAGCCAGGCTTTTTCCCCGGTCCCAAACCACGGCCGGATGCGGGCCGCCAGGCTGTTGTCGCCGGTATCCGCTTCATGGCCCCGGAACAGCGATTGCACATGGACCAGCCGGCGTTGTTCCAGGGGCACGTCATAGGTGGCGGCCACCGCATCGGCAATGACGCCCTGATCTGTAGCGGACAGCGGTTTGCCGTCGAGCGGGCGGAGCAGCGTGCCCAACCAGTCCCGCAGAAAGGCCCGATTGGCCGGCGTGTCCGGCAGCTGGAGGGGATTGAGCCCGGACGGCTCTCCGGGCCGCAGGACCCCATACCAGCCGCCGAGCGCGCGGATGAAGATTTCCGCGCCCCGGTCCCGGTCGAAGAAGTAGGACACCGGTTTATGGCGCTGGGCTTGGGCCAGGAGAAAGGTCAGGACGACTGTCTTGCCCGTCCCGGTCGGGCCAATCACCACAAAATTCCCCACGTCCCGGCTGTGAAAGTTGAAGGCGTAGGGGGTGGCGCTGGTCGTTTCCAGGAGGGCAATGCAGTCGTTCCAGTGGTTGCCGGTGCGTTTGCCGGCGGGGAAGTTATGCAGGCTGGCGTAGGCCGCCCAATTCAGGGACGAGATCTCGCTCTGGCGGGCGATGAAGGCGTGATTGCCGGGGAGCTGGGCCCAAAAGGCCGGCTCCAGGTTCACGTCTTCGCGGACCGCGATGACCCCGAGGTTGGTCAGGGCGGCCGTGGTTTCGGTGAGTGCTCGTTCGAGCCGCTGTGTATCCGGGGCGGTCAGCGTGACGGTCAGGTGATGGCCGCCGAAGACGATCCGGTTGGACGCCAGATCGTCGGCCGCGTCGATCAAGTCTTGCCGCTGGGAGGCGGCCGCATCGGCCGCCGCATCCAGCACCCGGCCTTG
>JAAXHF010000508.1 GCA_012271025.1 Deltaproteobacteria bacterium
CCCTCCATGCGTCGCATTCGACGCCAGCCCGCGCCCCGGCGCGAGGACCGTCTGCCCAACGGGGCGGCGACCTTTGACGACCTGATCGGGCGGGACGCCTGGGAGTTTGAGTGGCGGCTGTTGGGCGTGGACACGCTGCATGAGACCGTGCGGTTTCCGGTCACCCGGCAGACTGCGGTGCTGACCGACACCGAGGGCAACTACATCGATGTCCACGCTGCGGATGTCAAGCTCATGGGGCCGGACTATCCGCTGTACACCGAGGACGGCGGGGTGCCGTGTTACGTGCTGGAGTCGATTCCCAAAAAAGACTGGCACGCCAACTACTACATGAGCAAGCTGATCTACTGGGTCGATCAGCAGTCCTTTTTTCCCCTGCGCATCGAAGAGTACGACCGGGACGGCAAGCTGGCCTTCATTAACGCCCGGACCGGGGTACGGGCCAACCCCAAGCTCGGCGACCGTGGCTATGCGGTGCTGTTCGACCTGTGGTGGGACATTCCGATCGATCTGCTCCAGGCCTCGATTCACGGCATTCTCAACCGTGAATGGTCGGACGCCGACCGGCAGGTTTTTTTCAGTCCCGGCTTCATGCGTCGCGAGTGGTTTCTGGAGCCGCCCAAGGGCATGATGTCGCTCAATTCACCGGACGAGTTTTATCTGCGTCCACCGCTGGAACGGGACAAGTTTCCGCAGCAGCGCCCGATTCAGCTCGGGGCGGATATGGAAGCCCGAATTGCCGCCCAGGAGCGGGAAGGGCGGATCGTGTTTGAAGCGAGCCTGCTAGCGGGTTATGAGCCAAGGGCTCTTGAGGAGTGAGTCATGGAGTTTTACGCGTTTCATCTCATGCCGTGGCCGCATCTGCCCCAGGACTTTGCCGACAACCCGGATAAGTATCCGTCGGCCTGGGTCACGCTGTCCAACGACTGTTATGACCCGGCCGAGGGCCAGCAGTTGTACAACCGCTATCTGGACGAGTTGGAGTACGCCGAGACGCTGGGCTTTGACGGCGTGTGCGTCAACGAGCACCACCAGAACGC
>JAAXHF010000470.1 GCA_012271025.1 Deltaproteobacteria bacterium
CACCTTGAGCGCGCTGTAGTGGGACAGCATGACCCCGCCGCTGCCGACCCGCAGCCGGGAGGTCCGGGCCGCAATCTGGCCGACCATGACCTCGGGACAGGTGCCGGCAAAGCCGGGCAGGCTGTGATGCTCGGCCACCCAGTAGCGCTGATAGCCCAAGGCTTCGACCGCCTGGGCCAGGGCGATGGTTTCGTGCAGCGCGTCGCCAGCCGTCCCGCCCTGACGGACCGGGGACTGATCGACAACGCTTAAGCTGAGTTGGACAGGCATGGGGAGGTCGGACGGGACATGCGTCTCAGGCTCTGGCCCGGGCGCGTTTCTTGGCCGCCATCTTTCTCATGAAGCCGAGCTTTAATCTCAGCTTGCGACCCAGCCACAGGGCGTTGTCCGAGTGGTCGGCCACGTCGTCGCCGGTCTGTGGATGAATCAGCACGTTCAAGCCCTCGTGGTTGAGCATCAGCCAGGGTACGAGTCGGCCGAACTGGTCGGGGTTGAACTTCACCTGATACATCCACTGTGGGTGTGGACCGACCGCCTTGAAGTGGATGCGACCCAGCTCGACGTCAAAGTGCTCGGCCAGGCCGTCCCGCACCCGCTCCGCCGCGGTCTGGGTCTCGCGGTCAAAATACACATGGACGTGGTAATCCTTGATCGTGGACGACTCTGTCGGCATCAATCAGCCTCCCGTATCACTCTACCCAGCCGTGTTGCAGGGTATGCACCGTGCCCGGTGGATACCACCATTCTCCGCGTTTGCACAGCGGGCAGCGCCTCGGCATCCCGCCGCCCGCGTATTCCGGCACGCCGGCCAGGGATTTGACCGAGCCGGCAAAGCGTCCCCCGCGTTGGACCTTCTTGGTCAGCATATACAGACCCATGCCACAATCGGGGCAGGACAGAATCGTTCCCGAATGCAGCGAGGATAAGAACGTAATGTCGGCAGGTGCAGGGCGAGGCATGGTCGCTCCCCTTCCCGGCGCGAGCCCTTACAGGCGGTCACGCGTTGCCTTGGGGATACCAGAAATCACCACTGGCCCGCAACTCGGGCCGTTTGACTGCTACTGCGTCAGTTTGAAAATGCTTGCCTGCCTCATCCCCAGCGACCCGCTCCGAGAGGGGCCGCTGGGGCGGAAAATCCCCCTCAATCCCCCTTTGGCAAAGGGGGAAGCGCGAAGCGCAGGGGGATTTCTGCGTCAGGAGCGTCCGCCTCAAAGAGAGAAGTTCAAAACGACGCACTAGCGTTTGACCGGGGAGGTTACCACGTCTGCCGTTGCTGCCGCCGCGCAGCCTGCATACGGGCCGCGAAATCGGCCGGCTTCATGATCAGTGAGCCGGGTTCGCTCTCCTGCTCCTGCGGGTGCTCCTCGTGATAGTGCACGGCGATGCTCTGACGGACCAGATCTTCGCAAAACGGAATGCCTTTGCCGCCGTCTTTTTGCAGGGCCAGGGCGACGGCCAGGGCACGCTTGGCACTATCGAAACGGGAGCGGGCGGCCAAATGGAACGCGGTCTCTTCAAGACGCCGGGCATAGGTCCGGGCGCTGTCGCCGCTGAACAGCTCGGCCAGCACGGTGTCGATAATACCCTGGGCGCGGTCCTGCTGCTGGTATTTGTTGAGGACCAGGGGGCTGTCCTGGGCCTGGGTCATTTGCTCGACATACGGCTTGGCTTGGTCCTGGTCGAGCAGCCAGCGCTGGAGGTCGGGCTCCTCGAACAGCTGGCTGGAGGTGCTGAGCCAGTTGTCCTGGCTGGCGATCTCGGCCGGATCAATGCCCTCAGGCGGGGGCACCGGGCTGGCCTCGGCCGGGCTGGACAGCAGGTGGGAGCGCAGGGCCGGGTAGGCGTCAACAGGCTGTCCCGACGGGCCCGGTGGCTCGGGCTGGCCTTTGGCCTGGACCCGCTCATAGCCCTCAGACATGAGAAAGTCACAGTAGCGCCAGGGGGCTCCAACCAGGGCGATCTGATAGCGCTCGGCAAGGTCCTGGCGGGCCAGCTTGAGGCCCTTGCGGTTGACGTCGGTGGCCTCAAGGCGGCGCATGCCGTCCGGCTCGTTGATGAGAGCCGACAGGTAGTGGAGTCCGCCCCCGATGCGCGGCTTGACCAGCCACACCAGACGGTCCCCGTGGCCGTCCATGGACGACAGATAGCCCTCGGGCTCAACCGGGGTCAGGATCGACTTGGCCGGCTCCTGCTCGGGACGGTCGATAGCCACGCCTTTTTGCGACAGCTTGTACAGCGCACGGTGGATGGCCCGCCGCAGGGTTTTGTTCGGCTTGCGCGCCTCCCAGTCGAACAGCAGCTGGGCGGCCTGGGGGACGGGATAGTCGCCGAGCAGGGCGGCCAGGGCCAGATCAGCCCCGGGGTCCTGCCCCTGGCGGGCTTGCAGCTCGTCGAACGACACGCTCCCGTCCTGGAGTCGAGCCAGACTGATGCCCCACCCGTCTATCAGCTTCTTGCCTGCGGCTAAGCGTGGATCGGCTTTTTTCGCCATACACCCTCCAGAGGAAAACGGGAGCACCTTACCTAGCCGGCTTCGGTCCTGTCAATGGTCTGCCACGGGGCCGGACCTAGCCGCTGCGGGCCGTTCCTGATAGATCTGGGGGGGCGTATCTTGAAGACCACGCCGGCCAGCTGCTAAAGGTGATCAGCAATGCGTTTCTGTCCCCAGTGTGGCGTCCAGACCGTCCCCCAGGCGCGCTTTTGTACCGAGTGTGGTGCGGCGCTGTCGGGTGCCCCAAAAGCCGCCGACAAAAAAGACGGCCAGGCGTCCACCCAGGCTCCGGCCTCACCGGCCGCCCGCCACTCCCTGTTTGCCGGACTGGTCGTGCTGTCGGCATACCTGGCTATTGGCGTCGGCCTGTGGGTCTTCGTGCTGCGCTCACAGCCCTTCCCGGTCGTTGCCGTCGCCGAGGGCCCGGCCAGCTCGGGCGGCTCGCAAGCCCTGCCCCAGGATCACCCGCCGATCAGCATTCCCGACGACGCCAAACAGCAGATTGCCAGCCTGGTTGACGAGGCCAACGCCAAGCCCGCCGATCCCGAGACCTGGCGGCGCCTGGCCGAGGTCCAGTTTCGGGCCTCCCAGCTCGAGGCCAGCTACCGCAGCGCAGCCCTGTCCTCGTATCAACACGTGCTGGAGCTGGCGCCCGACGACCCGACCGCGCTGCGCGGCATCGGCAACGTGTACTACGATTTTGAGGAGCATACCAAGGCCATCGGCTATTATGAGCGCTACCTGGCCCTCCGGCCCGACGACGCAAACGTTCGCACCGATCTGGGGACGATGTACCTGTACACCAATCGGGCAGACCGGGCCATTGCCGAATATCAGACGGTGATCGCCGCCAACCCGGACTTCTTTCAGGCGCATTTCAACCTGGGCATCGCCTACCGGGAAAAGGCGGACTTTGCCCAGGCCCGCCAGAGCTTGGGGCGGGCCAGAGCCCTGACCGACGACGAACGCATCCGCGACCGGGTGGATCACGTGCTGGCCCAGCTGAACGGCGCCGCCCCGCCTCAGGCCCAGCCGCGCACCGCGTTTCAGCACGCGGTCGAACAGCTCTTTCACTCGCACGATATCATGGGCCCGAAAGTGGCCCGGATTGAGTGGTCGGCACCGGCCGGCGCCAGAGTCTATTTGCAGAATTTTCCGATCCAGGGTATGCCCCCGGACGTTCGTAACCGTTTTCTGGCCAAGCTGCGGATCCAGATCGGGCTGGCCAAGAAGAACAATAATATTGACGACAGTGTCATTGTCGAACTGATTGACGCTGAGACCCGCAGTGTCATGGAAACGCTGCACACGGAAACATCATGACGGACACCAACGGACAGGCTCCATTCTATCTGCCTATTGGCGATGAGGTTGACATCTTTCGGGCGGCCTACGAGTGCCGCCTGCCCGTCCTGCTCAAAGGGCCGACCGGCTGCGGCAAGACGCGCTTTGT
>JAAXHF010000374.1 GCA_012271025.1 Deltaproteobacteria bacterium
CATTTTGTGTTTGCCATGCTCGATGTTGATACCGAAAAGCTCATCGTCGACTTCATTCTCAAATTCCCGGCTCACGAGCAGATATTTCTGCACAGACATCTGGCGCTGACCAACACCCTCGTCGTGCAGGGCGAGCACCGGCTGTATGAGCCTGACGGCTCGCTCCAGGAGATTCGTCCGGTCGGCAGCTACACCTCCAGCCCGCCGGGCGGTCCGCATCGGGAAGGCGCCGGTGATGGCGGGGGCGTCGTCTTTTACAGCGTGCGGGGCAAGGACGGCGTTCTCTTCGAGGGGCTTGATGAAGACCTCAAGGTCAACGTGACGCTCAGCCTGGACGATTTTGCCGGCGCCTACGAAGAACAGCAGAAAGCCAGGTAAAAAGCGCTCCAATCAGGCGAGGAAAGCCTGCTCCGTACGGGTGGTGTCTCCCTTTGGATTTCTTTCTTCGCGGAGGCCTCTCCTGATGCAGAAATCCCCCTGCGCTTCGCGCCCTTCGACACGGCTCAGGACAGGCTTTCCCCTTTGAAAAAGGGGGACTGAGGGGGATTTGCTCGACGTGGCGGCCGTCCTCGGAGCGGGCCGCTGGGGAGGAGACGGGCAATCATTGCCACACTGAGACACTCCCTCCGTGTGACCCGAGTTGACAGCCCCAGGGCGCGATCTTACCGTAATAGTAAGACTTCGCTACGGAGGTGCTGATTGATGCTACGCACGACACTTTTGCTGGGGGCCCTGACCGGACTGATCCTGCTCTTCGGTCAGTATATGGGCGGCCAGGGCGGTCTGGTGATCGCTTTTATCTTTGCCGTGGTCATGAACTTTGGCAGCTATTGGTTCTCGGACAAGATTGTGCTGCGCATGTACGGGGCGCAGGAGGCGAGCGAGGCTCAGGCGCCGCAGCTGCACCGCATCGTGCACAATCTGACCGTGCGGGCCGGGCTGCCGATGCCCAAGCTGTACGTCATTCCGTCCGAGGGCGCCAACGCCTTTGCGACCGGCCGCGATCCGAACCATGCGGCCGTGGCCGTAACCCAGGGGATTCTGCGCCTGATGGATGAGCGCGAGCTGACCGGGGTCTTGGCCCACGAGCTGGCCCACGTCAAAAACCGCGATATTCTGATCAGCTCGGTCGCCGCCACCCTGGCCGGGGTGATCATGATGCTGGCCAATATGGCCCAGTGGGCGGCGATTTTCGGCATGGGTCGGAGTGATGACGACGAAGACGGCGGGGGCATGCTCGGGATGCTGCTGATGGCCTTTCTGGCCCCGCTGGCGGCCATGATCATTCAGATGGCGATTTCACGCACGCGCGAGTTTGCTGCGGACAGGACCGGGGCGGCGCTGAGCGGCGATCCGTTGGGGCTGGCTTCGGCGCTGTCAAAGCTCGGCCTGGCTGCCGAGCGCATCCCGATGGACGCCTCGCCCCAGACCTCGCACTTCTTCATCGTCAACCCGCTGAGCGGTCAGTCGGTGGCCCGCTTCTTCAGCACCCACCCGCCGCTGGAAGAGCGCATTGCGCGCCTGCGGGCACTGGCCAGGTAGGCCGTTGCGGCCGATCAGAGCGGTTGGGGACGGCGGCGCGTCCCCGGCCGGCACAGCCGTCCTGCGGGACGGCTTTCTTTCGGAATAAAGTCGGAAATATTACCCGGAATGGAATAGCAGGACAAAATAAATGCCAGAACATGGAATCCGCAGCACCCATCAGCTTCTAATACGCTTCAGCGCGCACTGCCTGTTCTAAGATCTCCTGGATATATACATCGATGCTTACTTGACGGCGTGCTGCTTCTAGAGCGAGACGCCTGTGAAGCTCAGGACTTGTCTGGACTGCCAGCTTTCCCGAGCACGGTGGTTCAGGCTCCTGTCCTTGTTCTCGGCAGAAGGCAAGATATTCCTCCACCGATTTTCGCATTTCTTCTCTGAGTTCCTTCACGGAGGTACCGTAGAACGTAATCACGTCGTTTGTGTTGATGACGGTTCCGAGAAAGGAGTCGATTTCGGAGTCAAACTCAAAGGTGCCGATATAGCCTTTGTACTCGATCATGGCTTAATCCCCACGCTCAAAAGAAAACGCCGTGCAGCTCTTACTATATCTTTCTCCGTCCCTGTCTGAGGGCGGGCAGCGCGCCCGCCCTTTTCCCTATTTGATGGCCAGGGGATTGAGCGGGCTGCCGACCGCGTTGGGAATATGCAGCGGCGGGGCGACCCACAGAAACTCGTACACGCCGTCGGCCGCACAGTCTTTGGCCAGCTCCTCAAAGGTAAAAATCTCACCCAGCGTCAGACCCAGGTCTCGGATCGCGACCTGATGGAAGGGAATGAACTCGCCGTCCACCTCTGAGGGCAGGCGCTCGACGGCGATATTGTCCACCGCAATGCACGAGATCTCCTTGCGGTGGACCCACTCGGCGGTGGCTACCGCCATGCCCGGCTGGGCGTGAAAATAGGCGTCTTTGTCCTCGGCCGTCTCCAGGCCGTACCAGTACGGCACCCAGCCGGTCCGCAGGCATAAGGCGTCGCCGCTTTTGATGGTCACGCCCTGAGCCTGGCAGCAGCCGTCGAGGTCGTCGATGCTGATCGGATAGTCCTTGGGCAGGTGGCCGTCGGCTTCACAGCCCTTGTAGCGGACCATGTCGAGCAGGACGCCGCGGGTGACAAACGACTGGTACAGCTTGCCGATATCGTTGCGGGCCGCTCCACCGTGGGCGGTCACGGTGCTGGTGTCGGCGTCGTTGTAGAATTTGCCGTCGTAGCCGACGTGGGCCAGGCTGTCCCACTGGGTCGAGCCCTGGAGATACATCGTAATATAGTCATCGTTGGCGATGGCCGAGCCGGCCAGCCCGACCTCGTTGAGGGGTACGTTCAGGATCGACATGAAGCGCTGCGGCGGGGTGCGGGTCGGAAAGACCGGCCCGTTCTGGTCAATCGGAATACAGCAGCAAAAGACCGCGCCCTTTTTGACCAGCTGGGCGGCCGCCACAACCACCTCCGGGGTGATGAAATTGGCGGTGCCCTTTTCGTCGTCCTTGCCCCAGCGTCCCCAGTTGCTGACCTTCGGAATGGCTTCACGTCCTGGCATGGCATCCTCCTTCTCTGAGCCGAAAAGATGGCTGCTGTTATAGCCAGCCTGGCGCCGGTTTTGTAGAGGCGCGCCCCTGGCTTGACGCTGGGGCTGGGCTGCCGTACAAGCGGGCCAAACTGTTCCACAGGAGGCGATGTATGCCCGGACCGCTGGCTGGAGTGAAGGTCATCGAAATTGCCCAAGAGATTCAAGGCCCGTACGCCGGTCTGTTCCTGGCCGATATGGGCGCTGACGTGATTAAGATCGAGATGCGTGAGACCGGCGACCTCAGCCGCTTTATGCTGGTCCGGCTGATCGCCGGGCCGGATGCCCGACACGCCGATTTCAGCCATTACTTTCTGGCTATGAATCGGGGCAAACGCAGCCTGACGCTGGACCTCAAAAAGCCCCAGGCCAAACCGATCCTCGACCGGCTGCTGGATTCGGCCGACGTGCTGCTGACCAACTATCGGCCGGGCGTGCTGGACCGTCTGGGCTTTGGCTATGAGGCGCTGTCGAAACGCAACCCGGGGCTGATCTTTGCCCAGGGCTCATCGTGGGGTCCCGAGGGACCGTGGGTCAGGCGGCCGAGCCGCGATACCCTGGCCCAGGCGGCCGGCGGGGTGATGGCCAAGAACGGCATGCCGGACGACCGGCCCCTGCCGTGCGGCAGCCTGGTCGCCGACCATTCGGGGGCGTTCATGCTGATGGCGGGAATTCTGGCCGCGTTGTACGCGCGCGAAAAAACCGGCCGGGGCCAGAAGGTGGACGCGTGTATCTATGGCACCGTGATTGCGATGCAGCCGATGGAGATCAACTATACCTCGGTCAGCGGCCTGGAGACCCGGCGGGCCGGCCGGGGTCATCAGTTTTTGCAAGGCGTGTGGGGTTCGTTTCCGACCCGCGACGGCTGGATCTGTCTGGCCGGGGTGGACGACAAGCGCTGGCCGGACTTTTGTCGGGTGATGGGCATACAGCATGTCCGGGATGAGCACGAGTACAGCGACAACGTGATTCGGAACTTCCGGGGCGACAAGATCGAACAGCTCCTGGACGAGGTCTTTCCGACCAAAACGACCGACGAGTGGATGGTGCTCCTGAACGCCATCGATGTGCTGGCCACGCCGGTGCAGAACTACCGGGATATTCTGAACAGCGAGCAAGCCCTGGCCAACGGCTATATCTCGGAGATGGACCATCCCCAGATCGGGAGAGTGAAAGTCGTTGGCACGCCGCTGTCTCTGAGCGAGACGCCGCTGAGTACCGCTACTCCGCCGCCGGAGCTGGGCCAGCACAGCGAGGAAGTCCTGCTCGAAACCGGGTTTTCGTGGCCGGACATTGCCGAGTTTCGCTCCAAAGAGGTGGTGTAGCCGCTCAGGACCGGCCGGAACGGGCGGCCTCCAAGCGGTCGAGCAGGGCCGGGATGTGGACAAGGGCGCTGACCGAGAGAGCGGTGCCCGGCTCGGATGACTTGGCCCGGTCAATCAGAACCGGCCGGAGTCCGGCCGCCCGGGCGCCCAGGACATCCATCTCGTAACTGTCCCCGACGTGAACGGCGCGTTCAGGGGCCAGCCCGTGGCGGGCCAGGGCGTGGCTGAAGATGGCGGTGTCCGGTTTGGCCGCTCCGGCCCGGGTCGAGATGACGGTCGGATCAAAAAACCGGGCAATCCCCAGCCCGTCGAGCAGATCGAACAGCCGCGAGTCAAAATTTGAGATTACCCCCAGCCGTATGCCCCGGGCGTGCAGAGCTTCTAGTGCCGGCCGGGTATCGGGGTAGAGCCGCCAGGCCCGGGGCTGGGCAAAAAAGTCGTATAACTCGTCAAAATAGGCGTCAAAGGCCGGAAATGGCCCGAGCGGGGAAAAGACCTGGAAGACCAGGTCCCGCCACCACTGTTTCTCCAGAGCGGGAATCTCGCCGGCTGCGGCTCCGAGAAACGCCATTGGCGGGGCGGCGGCAAAAGCGCGGCCAAAGCCGGCTTCGAGATCGGCCACGGCGACCGTTTTGCCGTGCGCTTGGGCCAGGCGGGTGTAGATGCCGCCGACAGAGCCGTTGACGGCGATCAGCGTCCCGGCCGCGTCAAAGAAGACCGCTTCGATCCGGGTCATGGCGCTCACAGCCGCTTCAGCTGCTCGTCCAAGGCCGCCAGCAGAGCCTCAAGGTCGGCCCGCTCGGTGTAGTAGTGGATCGAGATACGCAAGCCGCCGATCCCCGAGCAGTAGCGGACGGTCGGATAGATCAGTTGGGCTTGGAGGGCCTGGTCGAGCTGATGGACGCGTTCGGCCTCGGCAAAGGGCTCGCAGGTGACAATGCCGGACCGCAGGTGGGCCTCGCGCGGTGTCCAGACCTGAATGCCGCGTCGGGTCAGCTCCTCAATCAGAAATTCGCCCAGGCCGAGGATATGGTCGAGTAAGGCGTCCCGGTCGAGTTGATTCACATACGCCAGGGAGGCGGCCAGGCCAGCCGTGCCCAGCATCTTGGGCATGCCGTGGATTTCAAACCGGCGGGCGTCCGGTGCCAGGGGCAGGGAGACAAACGGGGTCAGGCCCGGGTCGCCCAGGTACTTGACCCAGCCGCCGGGCGGCTCGTCATAGGCAAACAAGCCGTGCGCCAGGCCGGGCTGCAATGTGTCGTGGACCCGCTGCGAGATGTACAACAGGCCGGCGCCGAACGGGGCGTTCAGCCACTTCTGGCCGCCGGCCGCCAAAAAATCGACCCGCAGCCCGGACAGGTCGAGCGGAATCGCCCCGAGCTGCTGGATGGCATCAACGACCAGGAAGCACCCCCGCTCTTCGGCCAGCTGAGAGAAGGCGGCCAGATCCGTCCGCAGGCCGTTGATCCACTGGACCGAGCTGACCAGCATGAGCCGGGTGCGGTGATCGACCAGGGCGGCGTAGTCATCGACGCTGACGACGCCCCCGGTGTGGCGGGCGACGCGGATTTCGACCTGGCTGCGCTGCTGGGGGTGGGCGGCGCTGATTGCGACCTGCGGATACTCCAGGTCACACAGCACAATGTTATCGCCCGGCTGAAAGGGCAGGGCGGCCAGGGCGATATTCAGTCCCATGGTCGTATCGTCGATAAACGCGATTTCCGGGGGGCTGACGCCGAGCAGTCGGGCAGCCTCGTTTTTCGCGCTGGCGGCCGCCTCGCCCAGAGCCTGGTAGTAGGCGCCATAGCCCAGCTGAGCCGGTCCCTGGCCCAGCAGCCCGCACACCTCCCGGACGGCGTCGAGGGCTGAGCGGGGCGGCAGGCCGACGCCTGCGGTATTCAGGTAGACTTGCTGCGAGGTGCCCGGAAAATCCGCCTTAATGGCCGTGACGTCAAGCATGGCGCTCCTGTGGACGGACGACGGCCGAGCCGCCTCCGTCGGCCTAGTGGTACAACACGCCTTCTTCCGAAGAAGACCGAATTTCGTTCAGCAGGCGGTCGATAGCGACACGGGTCAGCTGTTGGTTTTTTGTGAGACGCTCCCGGCTGTCCCGCAGCTGCTCGGCGTCTCTGCGCTTGCGTGCCCGAAAGTAGTCGAGTTGAATCTCAAGGCGCTCGGCCAGCAGACGGTCTACCGCCGCCAGGGACGGCAGATGGGTGACACTTTTGCCCATCTCGTCGGCAATGGTCAGCAGGCGGCTCAGCAGACCGCTGTGGTAATTGGCGATATCGGACAACAGCTCGGCATCGCGGCGGACCGGACGGAGAAAAAACGCCTCGCCAAACAGCCGGACGGCTCCGGCAAAGTCGCCCTGTTCGATCAGGGCGTCGCCCCGGCCGCAGCGCAGCCCCGAGCGCCGAAAGGCGGTCCGCTCAAGCACTCCTCCGAACACGGTCTGAAAGGCGGCCAGCAGTACCAGCACGAGCGGCACGAGTATGCCAAGGCCGAGCACGAGCATGCCAAGGCTGAGCAGCAGGGTCAGTGGGGATGTCGTGGCTTCAACGGGCGGCATAGGAACGAGCCTCCCCCCGAACACAATCACAGCTGGCCAGGCCGAACAAGCCCCCGCTTTGGACTCTCTCACCTGTTGTGTATGATGAGCGCCATGCCACGCACCACAGTACGGCTGATAGGCGCAAACCTGCTGTTCGCCGCTCTCGTCCTGGCCGGGTTGGGCAGTCCACCGGTCGCGGCCCAGCCTTCTCCTCCACCCGGTCTGCCATCCCACCCGAATGCCGCCGTCCAGGAGCACATGCAACGCGGTAACGACGCCATGAGCCGGGGCCACTGGGAGGCTGCTGTCGCGGCCTATACCAAGGCCCTGCGAATCGACCCCGAGCTGGTCGAAGCGCAGACCAACATGGGCATGGCGTACTATTTTCACCGTAATATCCCGGCGGCCGTGGGCGCCTTGGAGCAGGCCCTGGATATGCAGCCGGACCGGATTGACGCCGCCCACGGTCTGGGCTTGGCCCTGTATGACGGGGGGGATCTTGACGGCGCGATTGAAGCCTTTCGCAAGGCCACCCGGCTGAACGCCCAGGCGTATTACAACCTCGGCAACGCCCTGGAACAACGCGGTGACATTGAGGGGGCACGGGACGCCTACCGCCACTATCTGGAAACACGCCCGTCCGGCGCCGAAGCCGCCGTCCTGCACCAGGCTCTCGAATCCGGTACCAGCCCGACACCGGCTGCCGGCTCGGCTCAGGATCATTTTCAGCGCGGCGTTGACCTGCTGGCTCGGAACGATGCCGTAGCCGCAGGCGCGGCGTTTCTGACGGCCATGCGCCTCAAGCCGAATTATGTCGAGGCCTGCAACATGCTCGGCCAGGCCTTCCGTATGCAGGGCAAGCTCAGCGAAGCCATGGGCGGCTATATGATGGCCCTGCGCCTGGACCCCAACTTTGGCGCGGTCCATCGCAACCTGGGTCAGGCGTTTGAGGAGACCGGCAACCCCCAGGCGGCCGCCCAGGCCTATGACCGGTATCTGGTCCTGGTGCCGGGAGCCGACGACGCGGCCGAGATTCGGGACAAGATCGCGGTGCTGCGCCGCCGGACCCGCTGAGAGTAAGGCTCACCCCACGCGGCCCTTGTGCCCGACTGGACGAGCGGTTAAGCTCGCGCCGAGGAGGACCACGGTCATGCGGACGATTTCGCCAAAGACGGGTGGAGCAGACCCCCTGTGCTCAGCCGCTACGCCATTCCCATCGCCTTCCGTCCGGGTAGGTCTCCTCAGCCTGTTGCTACTAGCTTTGAGCGTCGGTCTGGCCATGTCCCAAGCCCCGGCCGCTCAGGACGAGGCTGCCGGGCAGGCGGCACCCGTTTCTGTGGACGAACGGACGCCTGAAAATCCCGAGTCGGCCCCGGCCCTGCCTCCGGCCGACTGGACCAGACGTGTCCTGACTGTGACCGTCACCGATTTTCAGGGCACATATGTTCCAGACCTCGAACCCCGGGACTTCCGCCTGTATGTCGATGGCGTGGCGCAGAGGATCGTCTACTTCAATACCGGTCGCCGGGAGCCGGTAAGTCTGGGCCTGGTGGTCGACGGCAGCGGCAGCATGCGCGCCAAGCGAGGTCCTGCCCGTCACGCCCTGCGGGGTTTCATTGAGCAGATCAAACGCGGTGATGAGGTCTTTCTCGAACAGTTCAGCCACCAGCTGACCCTGCTCCAGGACTTCACCGACAGCCGTATGCTGCTCGCCCAGGCGATTACCCAGCTGCGGCCGCTGGGTGGCACGGCGCTGCACGATGCCATTGTGGACGGCCTGGATCGGGTCAAACGTGGCCGCCATCAGAAAAAAGCCCTGGTTGTGATCAGCGACGGCTATGATACCGCCAGCCTCACCCCGCTCGCCGATATGCTCGACGCCGCCCGACGCTCCGGGGTCCTGATCTATACCATCGGTATCGGCAATCCCCACAGTTATCTGGGCGACCGACGGCGCATCATGATCGGCCGCTTCGCCATGCTGCCGAATCAGGGTGTTGAGCGGGTCGATGTCGAGACCCTGCAACAGATCAGCACCCAGACCGGCGGGAAACATTTTCTGCTCAATACGGGTGACGACTATGGTCTGCGCGACACGCTGGTCCGGGCCACCCAGACGATCTCCCAGGAACTGCACGCTCAGTACAGCATCGGCTATGCGGTCCGGGAGGCTGGCGGGACGCACCGCGTACGGGTGGAAACCGACCGCGACGATGTGGTCGTCCGCGCCCAACAGACGCGGGTCGAATAGCGGGGCGGCTACTTTTTCTTGAAAAAGTGCTCCCTGACCTTCTCGCGGTCGAGCGGGCTGATCTCCAGCGTATCAAAGATACTGGCCAGGGCTTGGATGCAGCGCACAAAGTCGGGCCACACCGTGCGGGGACCGGAAAAGCTCAGATGGGCTGACTCGATCCGCTCATGGGTATGCTTCACCCCACCGCTGCTCGTGCTCTCCACCTCAAAAGGCTGGATCGGGGCCTTGATATTCAGGTGAAAGACGTCGTTGTCTTCCTCTCCGACCGGGCGACGGAGTTCCATGTGCAGCTTGCCCTCGCCCCCGTCAACCTCAACGATGTACCACTCTCCCGGGTAGGCGCTCGACACCTTGATGTGGGGTATTTTTTCTGACGAATCGTCTGCCATAACGCGCTTCCTCGTGTCTGACTCAGAGAACGGACGGGCGGCTGCCATACATATCGACACCAGGCCAAAAAGAAAAGGCCCTTGGTACCGGCTGAATGCAGTCATGCCGATGTTGAACCCGTCACACTCCAGTCTGAAGTGCGCCCAGGGCCGGCCCCTGACCTCACGGGGCTGTTTTTTGGCCGGTATACGCCTATAGTATGAAACTCGGTGGGAGTGTTCCGTTGACCTGTTGCACCTCGCGGGGGGCTTGTCTATGACGACGATTTTTGTCCATCCGACCGACCGGGCGGCCGATGCCGCTTCCCTCAGCCTCGGCCTGTCCCGGTCTCGACCCGGCGATGTTGTTGTGCTCGGGGCGGGCCGCTATGGGCCGGGCACGAGCGGAGAGCGGCTGCCGCTGCGCATTCCGGTTGGCGTGGCGGTCGAGGGCAGCGGTGCCGAAGACTGCATTCTCGACGGCGAGGGCCAGTTCGAGCCGTCTTTCGATCCGATTCGGGCTGCCCGGTCGGTCGTGCTTCTTGAGGACGGCGCCAGCCTGGCCGGCGTGACGGTAACCAACGGGGGTGGCCACGGGATTGGCGTCCCGCTCGGGGCGAGCGTCACGATCCGTAACTGCCACCTCAGCCGCCACGGCGATCACGGGGTTTTTGTGGGCGGCGCAACCCAGGCCGCTATCACTAACTGTGTTTTCGAGCACAACGGCCTGAAGCGTTTTGCGCCCGAGCTGCCACGCGGGGCGGGCGCTCGGCAGGGGCATCATATTTTTGCCGAGGCACGCCACGGCCAGGCCAATCAGCTGCTGATCAGCGACAACACCATGCGGGACTGTTTTGCCGACGGGATCGCCTTCGTGTGCTTCTTCCCGGAGCCGAACGAGGTGAGCTTCGGGGCGCGCATCCTGCGCAATACCATAGAGGCCAGCGAGCGCGGAGGGCTGCTCTTCTCGTGCTCGTTCGGGCCGTGCCAGAATCGCTACCAGATCCTGGCCGTGGATAATGTGCTCAAGGACAACCAGCAGTTTGGCCTGAATATCATGACCGCAGTGCCGTTGGCCGACCGGGTTCCGCAGCATAACCACCTGCGCGGCCTGATCGCCGGCAACACTATCTCCGGCAGTCCCCTCGGTCTCGCCGTCCACGGCGCGCTCGGCGAGGTCCACCACAATCGCTGCGAGGTGACGCTGGACCGCAATCGCATCACCGGCTGCCCGACCAACGCCATCCGGCTGGTCGGGGCCAGCGGCGCGCCCGGGCTTGCCAGCCGCAGCAATACGCTCGAAGCCACGGTCTGCCGCAACAGCCTGTCCGGCCGGGTGGTGATCCAGGCCGCCGGCGGCCCGGCGGACGCTACGCTGGAGGAGAACAACGTCAGCGTGCGGCTGCGCGGCAATACCGGAACGCCTGAGCAGGCGGTGCGGGTGAGTGACGGGCCGGCCGGCAACACGGTCACGGTCCAGGACGGCAGCCAAGCCTATCTACGCACCCGGGACAATCTGATCTAGCCGATTTCGGGCTGGTCGCCGAAGTCCTTGCCGGTGGCCCTGAGGACCCGGCGGACGACTGCCGGGTCGCAGTCGAACGGAATCGCCGGCGGCTGGGGAAACGCCAGACCGGGCAGCCAAAAGGGCAGGCGTTTGATCCGTGTGTTATACACCTCGGCCAACAGGGCCGGCAGGTGGATCACATCCTCCAGGTTGTAGCGCAGCAGCGTCTCCAGGGCCCCGGCCTGGCCCTGCACATGGTACTGCCACAGCAGCACCGCGCACCAGCCGTCCAACAGGGCCAACGGCCCCTCGCGTTCCAGCCCCAGCCGCTGCTCGATTTTTTTCAGCCCGCCCGTGTAGCCCAGGGCGGCCAGCGGATGACGCAGGTCGATATGCGCCTGGCGGAGGGGCAGCCCCAGCTCGCGGCGGATGAACGGCAGGTCGAAGGCCTGCCCGTTATAGGTGACGAGCAGGCTGAACTCCTCGATATCCGCCCCAAAGCAGGCCAGGTTGTGTCCCCGCACGTAGGCCCGCGGCTGGTGTCCGTCGTACACGCCGATGACAGTAATCGCGCACTCGTGGGGAGACGTTCCGGTTGTCTCGATATCGAGATAGGCCACCCGCCCGCAGAACTCCGGATACAGGCGCCAGTGCAGGGCTGGAGCCAGCCGTTGACTGAAATACTGCGCGTCGCGGCGTCTCAGGTGGTGCAGCGACTGTTCGAGCTGACGACACACCGCGTCACGCTGCTCCTGCCTCATCGGCGCCTGCTGGGGCGCGTCCAGAAAGGTCTGCCAGCTGGTCAGGCCGGCCGCCCAGATTTTTTTCTCGGTCTTTTCTCCAATGCCGTGAATGTGTTGGAAGGTCGAGGTGAGCATCGGTGAGACGGGCTGAATAATGGGGGGCGCGATTCTCCCCTCAGCGCCGGACGCAGTCTAGCGCGTTTTGGGCCGGGCAACAAGAAG
>JAAXHF010000474.1 GCA_012271025.1 Deltaproteobacteria bacterium
GCCAGCGGGGTCACGAACTGCGTCGCCCCATGGGTCATGATGGTGTCCACCAGCGCCCCGGCTTGGGTCAACTTGCTGGCCAGGTCCAGGGCCTTATAGCAGGCGATGCTGCCGGTTACGCCCAGTACAACGCGCTTGCCGTACATATATGCCCTCCGGCCGGGCGGGCCGCGCCGCCACCCCCTTGCCGTCTAGTCCGGGTTCCGGTTTAGATCGTAGATGTGGCGGAGGCCGATGAGAGTCAGGTTGGGATTGATGTGGTCGAAAATGCCCGTCTCCCGGGATATGACATCGGCCAGCCCTCCCGTGGCAACAATGGTGGCGAATCCACCCAGCTCCTCCTTGATGCGCCCGGCCAGCCCCTTGACCAGCTCGGCATATCCCAGCACCAGCCCGGCCTGCAGGGCCGTCGTCGTGTTCTGGCCGATGGCCGATGGTGGGGGCGTTAGCTCAATGCGGCGAAGCTGCGAGGTGTTCAGGAACAGCGCCTCGGCCGCCACGCTGATGCCCGGGGCGATGGCTCCGCCCAGGTAGACACCCTCCCCGGATATGACGTCGAACACTGTCGCGGTACCGAAATCCACGATGATTGTCGGGTAGCCGTAGAGGTTTTTGGCCGCCACTGCATCGGCTATGCGGTCGGCGCCCACGTCCCGCGGGTTGTCGTAGGCGATCTGCAGGCCCGTCCTCACGGCGCCCGTCACTGTCAGCGGGCTGACTCCGAAATAGTTCGTCGCCACTTCCTCGAAAACGCCTGTCAGGGGGGGCACCACGCTGCACATCGACACCTCGGTGATCTCATCGCGCTGCACCCCGTTCAGTTGCAACAAGCTGGTCAGCAGCAGCCCGTACTCGTCAGCGGAGCGACGGGAGTCCGTGGCTGCGCGCATGGTCGTGACCAGCCCGGAATCGCCGAACACGCCGATGGTCACCATGGTATTTCCGATGTCCAACGCCAGCAGCAAGAGCGAATTCCTCAATAGCAATTAACTGTTGGGCGAGGCGGCCGATCCTTTCCTGAGGCAGCAACCCACTCGATTCAAACGGGATTATATGTTATTGCAAAAATACCGGGCAAATAAACTCTGCCAGGCATCCGAGAGCGTTCTCGCCAGGGACTCGCCATGGAGTATAATCAGGCGACGCGCCGCCGCAGGTGGTGCAGTCTGTTGGATCGACCTGAAACCCTTTTCGCCCGCGAAGAGGGAGGGGGATATTACGGGAATGAGCAGCAAGTTTCTGGAACGGCTTGATGAGATTCGAGAGGGAGCGCCTCCCCGCCTGGGATTTGGCGCGTCGCGCGCTCCCAAGTTGCCCGGTCTCGCACTGGTGGTAACGACCGACGGAGGAAAGGATGGCGTCGCTGGGGCCGCTGGGCTGGGCCCCGACGCCGTGATCGTCTCGGGCGCGTCCCCAGCGCAGGCCAGCGAGGTGGGAGAGGCCGCCTCGGGGGCCAACTGGGGTGTCCGGTCCGATGGACTGACGGCTCCGGATGCGAGTGCCTGGCGGGAGGCGGGCGCCGATCTCCTGGTGTTTTCCCTGGCCGGCACGACCCTGGGAGCGGTGACATCCAAGGACGCCGCGCGGGTGCTGGCAGTTGACGCAGACGCATCGCCCGAGGAACTGCGCGACATCAATCCCCTGCCGGTGGACGCCGTGCTGGTATCGTTGCCGGGCGATCCGGCTGGCTGGAAGCTCCAGGACCTGGCGGTGCTGGCCAGGGTCAGCGGCCGCGTGGGCAAGCATCTGCTGGCCGAGGTCTCCGGCGCGCCCG
>JAAXHF010000303.1 GCA_012271025.1 Deltaproteobacteria bacterium
AGCGTTGACCTGAATCCTCTTATCGTGGTGGAGGGCAAACCGGTTGCGGTCGATGCGCTGGTCGAACTCGGCCCGCCGGCCAGCGTGCCGCCCCCGCCGCCCGCCCGCTCGCCCGAGGAAATCCTGGAACGTTTTCGACCGCTGTTTCATCCGCGCGGGATTGTGGTCACCGGCGCGTCGCGGCACCCCGGCAAATTCGGCTTCGTGTCGCTGCATAATCTGCGACGCTTTGGCTATGCGGGCGATATTTTCCCCGTCAATCGGGACGGGGCCGAGATTCTGGACGCGCCGACCTATCGGGACATTGCCGAGATTCCGCCCGGCAGGGCCGATCTGGCCTTTGTGTGTACGCCGGCCGGGGCCAACGTCGGCCTGCTGCGGGACTGCGCAAAAATCGGGGTCCGGGCGGCGTTTGTGGCCAGCGGTGGCTACCGCGAGGCCGGGCCGCAGGGCCGCCAGCTCGAAGACGAACTGGTGGCCACCGCCAACGAGCTGGGCATCGTGCTGGCCGGACCCAACGGGCAGGGGGTGATCTCCACCCCGGCGTCGATGTGCGCCCAGATTGTCGCTCCCTATCCTCCGCCAGGGCGCATCGGGGTGGTCAGCCAGAGCGGCAATCTGCTGTCGTCGTTTCTCAACTACGCGGTCCAGACCGGGGTGGGGGTGAGCAAGGCGATTTCGGTCGGCAACTCGGCTCAGACGAATATTGCCGATTACCTCGAATATTTTGCCGCCGACCCTGACACCGACGTGGTGCTGGCCTATCTGGAGGGCATTCCCGACGGGCGCCGTTTTGTCCAAGCCGTTCGGCGACTCACCCCGACCAAGCCCCTGGTCGTGCTCAAGGGTGGGGTGGCCACGGCCGGCCAGCGGGCCGCGCTGTCCCACACCGGCTCCCTGGCCACCGACGACCGGGTGTTCCAGGGCGTGTGCCGGCAGCTCGGCATGCTGCGCGCGCCGAGCGTCGAGCACGCCTTTGAGTGGGCGGCCAGCCTGGCCACCCAGCCCCTGCCGGCCGGCGACCGGGTGGTCGTGTTTACCACAGTCGGCGGCTGGGGTGTGCTGACGGCCGACGCCTGCGCCCAGGCCGGGCTGGACCTGATCGCCCTGCCCGAGGATATCGAGGTCAGGATCAGCGCCATGGTGCCGGACCGCTGGAGCCGGAATAACCCGATCGATCTGGCCGGCGGGGAAACCCGCGACACCGTGCCCGAGATTCTCGATCTGCTGTGCGGTCATCCCCGGATTGACGCGGTCGTGCAGCTGGGGCTGGGTATCCAGGGCGCCACCGCCAACCTGTTCCAGACCGGCGCGTTTTACCCCGGTCACGGCCTGGAGCGGATGGCCGAGTTTCACCAGCGCCAGGAACGGCGCTATGCCCAGGCTGCGGCCGCCGCCTCGCAGCGTCACGCCACGCCGGTGCTGACGACCACCGAGCTGGTGTATACCGACCGGGAGTACGGCAACGCCGGGCCCTTGGCCGTGCGCGAGACGGGACGGGTGTGCTACCCCAGCGCCCATCGGGCGGTTGCCGCTCTCGGCGCGCTGGTCGCGTATGCGCGGTTCCGGCGCCACGCCGGCTGACAGCGGCATGGCAAACCACGCTCCCAGACGCGGCGAGTGGCGGCGGGTGATGCTCCAGCTCACCCCGGCCTGGCTGACGCTGATTGCCGGCTTCGTTTTTTTGTGGCACAGCGGCCTGTGGTACGTCGTGATTGGACAGGAAGGAGGGCCTATGGCAGCCCAGGAACGCGTCCGTGCTCCCGAGCTGGAAGGCGGGATTGAGTGGCTCAACACCGACACGCCGCTCAGCCTGGCCGGTCTGCGCGGCAAGATCGTGCTGCTCGATTTCTGGACCTACTGCTGCATCAACTGCCTGCATGTCATTCCCGAACTCCAGCGCCTGGAGGCCGATTTTCCGAATGAACTGGTGGTGATCGGCGTCCACTCGGCCAAGTTTCCCAACGAGGGCGAGTCGGAGAACATTCGCCAGGCGATTCTGCGCTACGGGATTGAGCACCCGGTGGTCAACGACCGGGAGTTTCAGATCTGGCGGCGCTATGGCCCGCAGGCCTGGCCGACGCTGGTGTTGATCGACCCCGAGGGCTATGTGGTCGGCGGCATCTCCGGCGAGGGGCACTACGAGACGCTCAAAGGGGTCATCGGCCGGTTGGTCGACGAACACCGCAGCCGGGGCACGCTGAACGAACAGCCGCTCAGTCTGGCCCTGGAAAAGGCCGCCTTTCACGCCCCGGTCCTGTCGTTCCCGGGCAAGGTGGCGGCCGATCCCGAGCGGGACCGGCTGTTCATCGCCGACTCCAGCCACAACCGGATTCTGCTCACCACCCGGATCGGACGGGTCCTGGACGTGGCCGGCACCGGGGCGGCCGGGGCGGCCGACGGCAGCTTTGAGGCGGCCAGCTTTGACCACCCCCAGGGCATGGCTCTGGCCGGCGACAGCCTGTATGTGGCCGACACGGAAAATCACCTCATCCGCCGACTCGACCTCAAGGCCCGCACGGTGACAACGGTGGCCGGCACCGGCCAGCCCTCGTTCCGAGGCTTTCGCCGGGGCAGGGCTCGGGACGTGCCGCTCAGCTCGCCGTGGGATGTGCTGGTCGAAAACGATATCGTGTATATCGCCATGGCCGGCCCGCACCAGATCTGGGCGCTGAATGTCCGCCACCAGGAAATCGGACCCTACGCCGGCTCCAGCAAGGAGGCCCGGATTGACGGGCCGCTGATGCAGGCCGCCCTGGCCCAGCCCAGCGGCCTGGCCTCGGACGGCAGCCAGCTGTTTGTCGCCGACTCCGAGGTCAGCGCGATTCGCACGGTCAGCCTGAATCCGCGCGGCACCGTCTCGACAATCGTGGGGGTGGACCTGTTTGAGTTTGGCGACACCGATGGTCAGGGCGATACCGTCCGGCTCCAGCATCCGCTGGGCGTGGCCTACCATAATAACGTGGTGTATGTGGCCGATACGTATAACCACAAGATCAAGCGGGTCGGTCCCGGCCTGCGCACCTCGGTGACCTTTCTGGGCAGCGGCCAGCCCGGGTTCCGGGATGCCGACACGGGCCAGGCGGCCGAGTTCTACGAACCGAGCGGGCTGAGTATTGCGGACGGCAAACTGTATATC
>JAAXHF010000479.1 GCA_012271025.1 Deltaproteobacteria bacterium
GCATCCTCGGCGTTGGCCAGCATATTGGTATGGCTCAGCATGACGCCTTTAGGTCGGCCGGTCGTACCCGAGGTGTAGATGATGGTTGCCAAACCGGGATCGGGTACCGGCCGGGCCGGTTCGGTACCGTGCTCGCCACCGGCCAACAGGTCTGTCAGGCTGAGCGCGGTAAGACGGCTCGGCAGGCCGATGTCCGGCGCGGCATCCACGTCGAGATGGATGACGTGCTTCAGGCTCGGTACCTCGGACACAATCTGGGCGATCTTTTGCCGTTGGTCATCGCCGGCCACGGCCAGCACGCTTGCCCCGGCATCGTTGAGGACATAAGACAGGTCGTCCGGCGGGCTGGTCAGGTAGAGCGGTACGTCTGCCCCGCCCAGATACAGACAGGCCAGATCGATCAACGGCCATTCGGGACGGTTATCGGCCAGAATGGCCAGCCGGTCGCCCGGCTGAAAACCTAAGGCCGCCAGTCCGCGGGCGGCACGAACAATCTGATCGCCAAACTGCTGCCAGGAGATATCTTCCCAGGAGTTGTCGCGTTTGCGCAGAAAAACGCGCCGTGAGCCGTACCGTGCAGCCCGCTCAAGAATCATGCTGGCCAGTGATGTATCGCCCATGCTTCACCGCTCCCTGCCGAAGAACTGAGCCCCGTGAAACTGCGTGTCAGGCCACGACCTGTTTCAGGAACTGGGCCAGGTCTGCATTGAAATCCGCAGGACTTTCCAATTGGTAAAAATGGCCAATATTTTTCAGGATTTTGATCTGAGCATTGGGAATATTGTCGGCCAGGAATTGATTGGCTTCGACCGGCGTAGCCTGATCCTCTTCACCGGCAAAGATGATGGTCGGCTTGGTGATATTCTTGAGTTGATCCGAAATATTCCACTGAAAGACCCCATTCGGGTCGGTCGCGTTGGCAAAAAAGACCTGCTCGGTAAAATTTTCATCCACCGCGAAACAGGACTTCATCAGATCCAGAATTTCCGGCTTGTCCTGTTTGGTCTTCGCCGCGACCGCGCCCTC
>JAAXHF010000086.1 GCA_012271025.1 Deltaproteobacteria bacterium
TCAATCGAGCCCTTGCCCAACTCCTGTAAGGCGTTGGCATACGCCTTAAGTTCGTCCCAGTCCGCCTGCCGACACGCAATCGGTCGGCCCTTGTAGCCGATGTGCTGGGCCACGTTGGTCGTCGAAAACCCGAACGCGCCGGCGGCCACGGCTTCTTTAATCATGGCTTTGATTTGGGCCCGCTCCTCCGGTGTGGCTGACCGCTCCATCGACTCCTCCCCCATCACCCAGTGACGGAAGGGCGTCAGGGCGGCCATGAAGCCGATATTGATGCCGCTGCCGCGCTTCTGGGCTGCGTCCATATACTCGGGGAAGGTTGTCCAGTCCCAGGTCACCCCCTTGCCCAGCACCTCAAACGGGATCGCCTCCACATTGACCAGATCCCAGGCTGCAATCTCCTGGTTCTCCGGCTTGCACGGCGCCAGCCCCACCCCACAGTTGCCCATCACCAGGCTCGTCACCCCGTGCCACGACGACGAGGTGATCAGCGGGTCCCAGCAGATCTGGGCGTCATAGTGGGTGTGGGGATCGACAAAGCCCGGCGCCACAATCAGGTCGGCGGCGTCAATGACCTTTTTCGCTCCGTCACGAATTTTGCCGATGGCGGCAATCTTGCCGTCGGCCACGGCCACGTCGGCCTGATAGCGCTCGGCCCCGGTCCCATCGACCACAGTTCCATTTTTAATCAGCAGATCGTACGACATGCGGACCCCTCCTTTTGCTAAATCACACCTTCTTTGACCAGTGCATCGCGTTCCGCCTGGCTCAACTGGAGCAGCTCGCCATACACATAGTCGCTGTCTTCACCGTAACACGGCGCCCCCCGTTCGGTCGGGCCACCCTGGTTGACCGTCGCCGTCGCAAAGTGGAACGGCACATCTTTGACCGGCCAGGTTCCAATCTCGCTATGCGGCAGTGGAATGAGCCACTTGAGATGCCGCAGCTGCGGGTCGCGTTCAATCCGGTCCTGGGCGGTCTGACACACCCCCGCCGGTACGCCGGCCCGCTGCAAGTCTTGCTGTAGGGCGAACGGATCTTTGTCTGTGGTCCAGTCCGTCACCAGCCGGTCGAGATCATCCTGGTTGATGATGCGGGCGGCCAGGGAGCCGAAACGGGCGTCCCGGGTCCAGTCCGGCTGACCCATCGCCCGCACCAGAGCGCGCCATTCGTCCTCGGTGGTGACGGCGATGGCTATCCAGCGGTCGTCTCCCCGACAGCGGTAGGCGCCGTGCGGGGCCGCCGGGGTGTTGGGCGAGCGGTTGCCGGTGCGCTGCGACGGGCGTTTGTTGATCAGCGCGTCGAGCAGGGCCGTTCCGGTCATATAGATGCCCGGCTCGACCTGGGAGCAGTCGATATACTGGCCTCTACCGATCCGCTTCTTGTAGTAAATCGCACACAGCATGGTCAGCGCGCAGTAGTAGGCGCCGCTCCAGTCCATGTACGAATAGCCCCAGCCCGCAGGCGGGTGCGGGGACGGCAGCCCCGACTGTTCGGTCAGCCCGCTGACAGCCTGGGCAATCGGAC
Source organism: Deltaproteobacteria bacterium (assembly GCA_012271025.1). Next base: position 1,525 of record JAAXHF010000086.1, read on the forward strand.
CGTAGGAGGCAAATTTGACGTAGGGGCCCTTATAGCCCCAGCCCGGCTGCTGGATGTAGATGATATCCGGCTTGATCTCTTTCAGTTGCTCGTAACCGAGTCCCCATTTGCGCATGGTTTCAGCCGTAAAAGCTTCGACGACCACATCGCTGACGGCCACGATGCGCTTGAACAGCTCGCGCCCCTTGGGATGCCCCATGTTCAGGCTCAGGCCCTTTTTGCCGGCGTTGATATCGTTGAAGTACCCGCCCCGGTTGACGCTCTGGACGCTGTCTTTGCTGAGGCTGCTGAGTTCCATGGCCCCAGCCTGGCTGGGTTCGTCCTTCCTGGTCGGGGCAAACGGCGGCATGTAGCGCAAGAAATCGAGCCGCTCACGCCACTCAACACGCAGGATTTCCGCCCCCAGGCTGGCCAGCAGACGTGGGCCGCCAGCACCGGCCAACAGCCAGGTCAGATCGGCCACGCGTACGCCTTCTAAGGGTCTCACCGTCGTTCCTCTTCTAGATAATCTTACGTTCCCGCAAGCGCGCGAGTTCGTCCGCGTCGAGTCCGAGCTGCCCGGCATACACCTCGTCGTTGTGCTCGCCGATCAGTGGCGCGCGTGGGCCGGTCCGCCACTCGACCTCGTGGGGCAGCATGGGGGCGCCGACATAGGTCAGGCTCTCGTCCAACTCGGGATGGTCTACCTCACAGAAGGTTTTGCGCATCTGCCACTGCCGGTCGTCGAGATTCTCCTCGGGTTTCCGAATCGGCGACCACGGAATACCGAGCGACTGGGCGTCACGCCAGATCTCCTCCATGCCGAACGCCGCCACACAGCCGGCCTGAACCTCGGCAAAATGCTCGGCAAAGGCGCGGCCGCGGCGGTTCGCGGCGGCCTGGTAGGCATCGCTCTTCAGGTCGGCGGCTTGGCCCTTGCTGTCCAGAAAATCGACCAGGGTCTCGTAGCCGCCCGGAAACGGGTTGGGCAGAATAATGGAGTAGCGTCCGTCTCGGGTCGCAAACTGGACATCCGGGCCAACGGCCGGCTGGGCGTGACGGCCGGTCTGGCGGTAACACGCGGTCTGATTATAGATCCAGTTCGGCACGTCGATTTCGGTACACACGCTCACCGCCTGGTGGACTGCCACCTCGATCATGTCTCCATTGCCGTGCGTTTCACGACCGATCAGGGCGCCGACAATGGCAATAAACGTCTGGTTGCCGGTGATGTGATAGGCGTGCCACATCTGGGGCGCGATCGGCGGCGTGTCATAGCTGCCGTCCGCCTTGGGATCATAGCCACAACACATCATCGGCCCGCCCAGCGCCAGGTGCACCAGATCGTTGGCCTTGTAGTCACGCCACGGACCGCTGCGACCAAACGGGGTGACACAGGCATAGATCAGGCGGGGATTGAGCTGCTGGAGGGCGTCCCAGTCCAGGCCCAGCTTCTCCAGGGTGTCGAGCGGCAGGGCGTCAAGCAGAACATCACACTCGGCGATCATCTTTTTGAGCAGCGCGGTGCCCTCGGGGGCGTGAATGTCGAGTGTGACTCCCCGCTTGCCAAAGTTGTAATGCCAGAAGTACAGGCTCCGTTCGGGGTCGTCCTCGTCGTGGTAGAAGGGACCCAGCGAGCGGGTCGCGTTTCCGCCCGGGGGCTCGACCTTCAGCACCTCGGCGCCGGCGCCGGCCAGCAGCTTCCCGCAAAACTCGCCCTTCTCATCGGCAAGTTCCAGGACTTTCACATCAAACAGGAATCCAGGCATCGTTGTTCCAGCTTGCTCGCCCCACGCGGCCTACATCAGCGAGGTGCCCGCCGACTCGCCCGCATAATTGGCAAACGGTACGGTCTGAGCCCGCGCGGTCGGCTCGGTAATGACATTCAGCAGCGCCGGTCGGCCGCTTTCCATTTCCTTGATCGCCCGGTCTATGGCCGGACGGATGTCCTGGGGGTGCTCGACCAGTTCACCGTAGGCGCCCAGCCCCTGGGCAACAATGTCGTAGCGCGTATGGCCCAATTCACGGCCCGGCACATGGATGTTGGCGCGGGCCGTCCAGCCGCCGTTGTTGCTGACCAGAACCAGGATCGGCAGCTCGTGGCGCACGGCAGTATCCAGCTCCATCAGGTTCAGGCCCAGCGAGCCGTCGCCGTGCAGGACCACCACCATGCGGTCCGGGGCGGCGGCTTTGGCTCCCACTCCAAAGGGCAGCCCTACGCCCATGCAGCCGTTGGGGCCGGGGTTGATACGCGCCCCGGGCGTGAAGGACGGAATGGACTGCCGGGACATGTTCATGATCTCATGACCGTCAACGGCCAGAATCCCGTCCCGGGGAATGAAATCCCGGACTTCCTTGCATAAACGCAGGGGATGGGTCGGGCTTTGGTCGGAGTTCAGCAGCGGACTCATCTTCTCGCGGTTCTCGCGATCCTTGGCCCCCAGCTGTTGCAGCCAGGCCGAGTCGCCAAACGACAGCCGTTCCTCGCCCGCCTGGGTCAGCTGCTCAAAGACCGCCTTGGCGTCCCCGACAATACCCAGATCCACACTCCGCACCCGGCCGATCTCCTCATGGTTGACATCGACCTGGATGAACTTGGCGTCGGGAGAGAAACGCGGCGCCTTGCCCTGGCCGATGACAAAGTTGAAGCGGGTGCCCACCACCAGGACGACATCGGCATTCTTAAAGGCAAAAGACCGGGCGCCGAGCATCGACTGGGGATGATCGTCGGGGACCACGCCGCGTCCCTGGGGCGTGGTAAAAAACGGGATGCCGGTGGTTTCGACAAAGCGGCGCATGTGCTCTCCGGCCCCGGACCAGAAGATCCCGCTGCCCGTCACCAGCAGCGGATTCTTGGCTGCGGCCAGCATATCTACCGCGCGTTCGATGGACGGGCTGTCGGCCGACGGCACCGACCGGTCCTGGATGGCGGGCAGCGGCCAGACCTTTTCCGCATCCACCTTCTGAACCAGCATATCCCCCGGCATATCCAGATAGACCGGTCCCGGCTGGCCCTGACGCGCCCGGACCATGGCCATGTGGACATACTCCTTGGCCCGGCTGGCGGTGTGCACCCGGGCCGCCCATTTGCAGATGGGCTTGAAGATGGACAGCTGGTCAAACTCCTGGAAATCGCCCGTGTCGTAGTAGGCCACGGCCGAAGAGCCGCCGAGTCCGAGGACCGGACAGGCGTCGAGATAGGCGTTCGAGATACCCGTCAACAGATTCGCCGCACCGGGTCCGCCCGCGCCCATGCACACACCGACCTTGCCCGTCACCCGCGAGTAGGCGTGGGCGGCCATGGCCGCAGCCTGCTCGTGCCGACAATCGATCAGCCGAATCCCGAGCTTTTCGGCGTGCATGGACAGCAGGATATTGGGACCGCCCATGATGTAGAAGATCGTATCCACGCCCTCCTGGTGGAGTCCCTCGGCCATCAGTTGACTGCCATCTAGCTGTGCCATGTGTGTCTCCTGTGTCCCCCAGGAAGAGGGCTCACCGTGGTGAGCCCTCCCCTCCTTGTCTTTCCTGGGGCTCCCCAAACTGTGGTTTCGTTCGTGACAGCAGCGCTCTCACGTTACACGTCGGCGGGTCGTGCCATGCCCACCGGGCGGACACAACACCGTCTACGGAAAGACCCTCCGCAGGCTCTGGGCGAATCCATTGACCTTTCCGTCCAGCGTTCGGATCTCGTTGACTGCGGCGCTGTCGCTCTCCAGGATTCCCAAAGCCAGCTTCAGCAGCGTCTGAAAGTAGTCCCCAACCTTTGAGAAACGTTTCAAGGCCCAGTGCCGCACCGCCCACGACTGGGCCAGGACGAGCAAGCAGTGCGCCTTCAGGTCAACGTCGCCGGCCGGAAACGCCTTTTTCTCCACCCCATAGGCGATAATTTCCTCAAGCAGACTCTGGATACGCTCTTCTCCCGCCAGCAGACGCCCGCGTTCGGCGCCGGTCAGCGACTTCATCTCCTGATAACCCAGGACCACATCACGGCGCAGTTCGTCAATGAGGCGCACATAGCGTTCATAGACGAGCAGGAACAGCTGCTTGGGATCGACGCCCTGCTCCTTGAGCCGCTCATACTCCGCCCGCTGCTCATGCAAAACGACCTCTGTCCGTTCCTGATTGTGCGAGAACAGAAAAAACAGAATCTCTTCTTTGCTGGTGAAGTAGTTGAAGACAGAGCCAACGCTGAGGCCCGCCTTCTGGGCAATTTCTCGAACGCTGGTGTTATGATAGCCGTTACTCAGGAAGAGGGCTGCCGCCGCTGACGCGATGCGTTCCTTGCCTTCGAGCAGGCGCTTCTCGTCTGTCACCTGGGAGGTTTGGCGGCGTTTTTTTCGCAGGACCTGGCCTTTCACTCGCGCGTTCCTTTCCGGCTGAACCAAGCGTGTGCTGAGTGAGTGTTCATTCCAAAATCTCATATGTCAGACACGCGCCGTTTGTCAAGGAGACGGGCAAGGAGAGCTACTGTTCGGCCGCCTGCTCCTGCACGTAGCGGGCAATCTGCTCGTGGGTGGCAAACCACACACCCGGCTTGCTCTTCATATAGGTCACCAGCCGCTCCAGCATCTGCATCCGATAGCGATGGCCGATGACCTGGGGATGGGTGACCAGCATGTACAGGCTACCCTCTTCATACGCGCCGTCGAACTCGGCGGCCCAGATCGAATACACCTCGTCAGCCGTGCGTAAGCCCACGTGCTGGCTGCCCCAGCTGAGCTGAAAATACGGCCAGTCGTCCAGAATCCACTCGACCGGCAGCTCAATCAGCCCGGACTCCTGGCCGTCAGCCAGCAAGCTGTAGGGACGGTCGTCGGCCATCATGCTGCTGTCGTACAAAAAGCCCATGTCTTTGACGATCTTGATCGTCGCCGGGGTGAGATCCCAGGCCGCAGACCGAAAGCCGACCGGCCGCTTGCCCACCGTCTCGACAAAAATGTCCATGGCCCGGGCATACACCTCGCGCTCCTGGTCCTCGTTCAGACTCAGAGGACTCTCATGGATGTAGGAGTGAAAGCCGATCTCGTGCTGGGGGCGATCCAGGATGGTCTGGACCGCCGCCGGGTGCAGGACCATGGTTGCCGCCGGGATAAAAAACGTGGCCGGAATGTCGTGCTTGTCGAGCAGCTTCAGGATACGCGGCAGCCCGGCCCGCGCTCCATACTCGCCGCGCGACATATACGACGGACTGCGGTTGCCCTGAAAGCCGAGCCAGACCGGCTCGGTATCAAAGTCAAACGAGATGCTGACCGCCACCTTGGCGCCCTCGGGCCACTGCTCGGGGGTGAGATCGCGGCCGCTGCGGACCGTCTTCACATGCTCTTTCATCTCCTCCGGCGTCCACTGCCAGAGCGGTTTGTCCTGCTCGGCGCCAGCAGCCGCTCCGCCGACAACGCAGCTCACCAGTACCAGAACGATCTGCATCCAATTTGACCAGCGCATGACATCTTCTCCTGTACAGAAATGAGCACCCCAGCCTGGGCTTCAGCTTATGCTACCTGGACATGCAGCAGCCCCTGTCGCCAGACGGAGGATTATGGCAGGGAGCGTCACCAACCACAGAGCGTCCCCGGGCTGCGGCGCGACGCTCTGCGGAGAAAAGGGAGGCACGGTACTGAACTACTGAGAGGCTGGGCTGCCTTGATTGGTGCGGTATTCGTCGAAGACCTGACCGACTTTACGAGCTTCTGGATCATCACGGAACGTTTCGAGTATTCTTCCGGCTAATTCCGCAGCGGTGAGTTTATCACCCCCACTTGCTTGGATACGGGGGTTTACCTCCCCACTATCCAACAGGAACTTGACGTGATCCGGGAGCCGGCGTGCTGCGCTATAATGCAGCACGGTAAACCCCGCTTTACTCTGCATATTCAGCAGGCGCCCCCGCAAGCCGACAAATTTTTGATCCTGTTGAGCGAGTTTGGCTTCCAACTCCCCCAACAGGTCTAAAAAGTCCTTAAAAAGCGCGGGGTCGCTCCATCCCTCACCGCGTGTTATCTCCAGAACATGGCCGGATAGAGGCATCCCCTTGTACGAGAGGGTGTTCGAGAAATTCTGCTCGGAATCCATCAGGGAGCGCTCCAAACAGGCGAGCAACTGTCCTCTTTGGCCACTTTGCAACTTATAGACAATAAAATCGGCAAATCCCTGAATGGAGTTGACATCCGAGCAGGTCTGAGCAGTGGCCCTGACAGGAACACTCAGAAGTCCACCCAGCAGGGCCATGATCGCCATAGTTTTGAGAACTCTCATGTTGCACGCACTCCGTTTTTTAAGTCCTCGGTCGAAAAAGCCAAAACAAGGGGCTGAATTGCCGAGTTCATAGGCAGTTGTCTAGCAAAAATTGCTCCTCAGGGCCAGGGATGTTTTGCGGAGGTACTGGCATAATTAGGCTGTGCAAAAGCAAATTAGGCTGTGCGGCTCTTCCCCCCCTGAATCACGCGCAACCGGGGCGGCTGTCGCGGTGACGGCACCGGGTCTGGCAGGCGGTTGGCTTGGGCTGTTTCAATCAACTCCCCAATAGACCAGACATGATCAGTCACTTGCAGCTCCATCGCGGGCGTCACGCGCAACGTCATATGCACCCGGCACAGGTGATAGACCGCGAAATGCAACGCGATGGCTGCCCGGTGGTAGAGCAGCCGCTTGCTGTGGGCGTTCGTGCGCCTGGCGTGGCGGCGCAACTGCATCCGGGTCGTCAGGTTGACCCGCTCCAGCAGGCTTGTGCTGATCTGCTCCAAGTCCGGGTCCCCGAACACGGCCTGCTTCTCGAAGTTCGCGTCTTTGACGATCATCCCATAGTCCACGGACTGCGGGCCAAACACGGTAGCGATGGCATCGGCATAGGCCCGGAACCCGTCGCTGTTTAGCTGCGGCCGGTTCAGCAGCCGGCCATGCAGATCACGCACTAGCACTTCGGCATCATCGGCCGTGCGTTTGCCCGCGTGGTAGCTGAGCACGACCTTGCTCGCCGGATCAAAGGCCAGCCACAGCCACGCATCGCCGTACTCCTCGGGATCATCTGGCCTTCGATTTTTCTGGCGTGTGTGGATGAATGCGTGCTGCTCATCGAGCTGGATGAGCGGCACATGGAGATCACGGAACAGCATGTTGTGGAGTCGGTCACACGCATGGCCGAGGGTCAGCCCCAAGCGGCTGATCGTATCCCGGTGAATGCCCGTGAGCCGATGAATGCTCCAGATAGACATGCCTTCGGTGAGGAGTGCGACAATTTGGACCTGCCGTGCAAGCGAAATTTGGTTCATACTGCAAAACCCCGCTATCGCTCGACCAGCCGGTATGCTAAGAAGAAAGTACGTCAACCAAACAACGTCGCATACCGGCGGCGTCAAAAGACCCGCACCAGACTGGCATCCGGTGCGGGTCCTTTCGTTTCTAAGTGCTTGTTTTTGCTGCACTTATTGTATATGCCCGTCACAATAAGTCAAGGGTAGTTGGCACAAAAAAGCCCGGCTGTTAAGCCGGGCTTAGTACGGCTCCTGGATCACTGTAACAGCTGCCCGGTCAGCATAGCCAGCCAGGCATTGTGGCATACCTAGCGTCTGCCAGAGGCACGCCTGACAAGCCTCAATCTGACAAGATCATCCTCAGTCCAGCCGGTTTTCACGAGAATACCTTCAAGCGTTTTTTCCCGACCTCTGTAGGTTTTCCCGGAATGATAGTGAATCACTACGCGACATTCTCCTTTGACATAGGCGTACGTCGCATTCTTGTCCGGGTCTTCAGCCCACCCATCCCGTTCTAAGGCGCGGATCAGTTCACTGGCAGTCACACTCCTGATCTGTTGCCAGATTTCCCTGCTGAATATCATGGCAAAGGCTAAGAGATCGGAATGCGGTCACTATCTATGGATAATTTCCGGTTAGCTTTGATTTTCAGGTTTGGCCCAGGCCTCAGGGCATGATTGTGATGACGGAGTGAGCGCAGGTACGTCCAAAAACCCTGACATAACAGATTGAACGTTTCTTTTGGTGTTGCTCCGTCAATGTGCAACCCATCCATACAGGGGGAAAAGCCGTGAAAACCTGACCCGTCTTCTTCGATAAAAAAGTCGAAGGAAACCTCCAGCTGCACAGAAAGTGTACACGTGAATTTCACAGGTTCTTTGTGGGCAGCACTCAAAAAAATCTGGCTCTGGAGCATCCTGTAGAAAGGAGCCAAATCAGTTTCCGGGATGCTGTTTTGATTTTCAAGGGCACGTTCCAGGTGTTCCTGGAGAATCTCCATATCCCCTTCTTGAAAAGGGATTGAGAGGTTTTCACTCTGTGTCGCAAGAGATGAATCAGGCATCATCGTTCTCCTTTCGGCCGTGGTTCTCAGCGTACTCATCGCCTTCTCACTCTTTTTATGCCCCTGCTGGTGATGAAGTCAACAAGCTGCATACCCGCCACACGCTTCTCAAAATAGCAGCTTGCTTTTCCAGCCTGTTCTTGCCAGCATAGCAGTAGCTCCATTGTGCCAGCAGAGCCCGTATGTCGAGTTGCCTGCTGCCTAGAAGCGGTCTCAAAAATACTGGC
>JAAXHF010000371.1 GCA_012271025.1 Deltaproteobacteria bacterium
CAACTGGAACAGGCAGCTTCGGCCAGGAACATAACGGCCCAAGGAGGGATTCACGATGAGTACATCACAACCGACCCGCGTCCACCTGATTACCGGCGGCTATCCGGCCGGCTCTCCCGCCGGACACGATATGGACTACGCCCGCCTGCGTCTTCTGCAACTGCTGGGCGAAACCCCGAATCTGACGACCACCGTCGGCAACGATTTCAGCGATCTGGCCAAGTGGCTGCCGTCCTGTCAGCTGGTCATTACCTATGTGGCCGGTCCGCACCTGAACGACGAACAGAGCCCCATCATGCAGCAGTGGCTGGAGGACGGCGGGCGCTGGCTGGGGCTGCACGGCACCAGCGGCGGCCGAGCCGCGCCGGTCGGAAACGACCGGCGCGTTCGCAAAATGGTCAAGACCAGCCACCACGCCGTGCTGGGCAGTTTCTTTCTCAACCACCCGCCGTTGTGCAAGTTCCGGGTTGAGGTTGCCCAGCAGGACCACCTGCTGACGCGAGGGCTGCCGACGTCTTTTGAGGTGATGGACGAGCTGTACCTGATTGAGCTGCAAGAGCCGGCCAGCAGTCAGATCCTGCTGACCACCCAGCTGCCGACCGACCCGTCGCCCCCCGGCTTCGGCTTTGTGTACGACGCCGACACCGCCCTGCTGCCGGACGGCAAGAGCCGGGTGCTGGGCTATACGCGTGACGTCGGCAAGGGTGGGGTTGCCTATATCGCCCTCGGTCACTGTCACTCGCCGCTCAACAATGTCCAGCCCTTTGTCGACGCCAGCGTGGAGGAGTCGGGCACGACTCCGGTCTCGTTTCGGGGCTCGTGGGAGACCGCCGCGTTTGCGCAGCTGGTGCGCAACGGCATCGCCTGGGGGAGCGCTCCGGCCGTCTAGGCAGACCGGATTCTGAGCAGGACGCCCACTGGGGAGCGACGGTTGTCGCCCCCGCACCGGTTACCCGTCAGCGATGATCGCCAAACGCCTCGTCGCGCGTTTTGGCCCGCTGGGCGCCGGCCAGGCTGTCCTCGCCCTGCTCCAGACGATACACCCGGGTCAGCGCATAGGTCTGAAAGGCGCCCGTGACGCCGGTCCGAAACCCCATCTCGTCCTGCATCTGGTTGATGGCAAACTTTGCCGTGCGTAGGGCGAACGCGTCTTGCAGGGCAATGCGCTGGGCCAGCGCCATGGTTTCCTGGGCCAGCGTGTCGCGGGACACCACCCGGTTCACCAGCCCTCTGCGCTCGGCCTCGTGAGCGGTCAGCCAGTCGCCGGTGAACAGCTGCTCCTTGGCTTTGCGGAAGCCGATATCCCACGGCAGACTGAAATACTGCACGTGCGAGCCGCCCCAGCGCACGGCTCGGTCACAGAACTTGGCGTCGTCCGCAGCAATGATCAGGTCACACGCCGAGGCCAGCATCAGGCCGCCCATAATGCAGTAGCCCTGCACCTGGGCGATGGTCGGCTTTGGAAAATCGCGCCAGCGCAGCGTGTTTTCAAAGTACAGCTGCCAGGTCCGTTGATATTCGTGGGCGGTCCCTTTTTTCATGGGCCGCCGGCGCTGGTCGGCCAGCTCCTGCGGGCTGCCGATATCGTGGCCGGCCGAAAAATGCTCGCCGGCGCCGGCCACAATGACCACCTTGACCGCATCGTCCTCTGCGGCCTGGGCCATGGCCTGATCAAACTCCTCGAGCATGATCCGGCTCTGGGCGTTCAGCACCTCGGGCCGGTTGACGGTGAGGGTCAGGACGGCCTCGTTCCGCGCAAGCGTCAGCGTCTGGTATGACATCGTCGGGCTCCTTTCTGGGGCAGTTGGCAAACTCTGCGACAACAAAGGGAAACGTGATAACAGATAGATCCCACAGGACATCACGTTTCCCTTTGTGCTACAGTCCCTGGCAACACCAAGGAGGCAAGCAATGAAAGTCATCGCAGACCTGTGTGTCGTCCCGGTCGGGGTGGGTGTGTCCGTCTCGGCTCACGTCGCGGCCTGCCAGCGCGTTCTCCAAGAAGCCGGCCTGACAACCCAGCTGCACGCCTATGGGACAAACATCGAGGGCGAGTGGGATACCGTCTTTGCGGCCGTCAAGCGCTGCCACGAGGTGGTCCACGCGATGGGCGCGCCGCGGATTTCGACCAGCCTGAAGATCGGCACCCGGACCGACCGCGCACAGACCATGGCCGACAAAGTGTCGAGCGTTGTCCGCAAGATGGCCGAGCCGACGGGCTGAAACCCCGGCTCAGCCTGCCGGCCTAGCTCATATCGCCCATCAGATCGAAGTGCACCTTGCGGGTCTTGAACAGCCAGCGGTCGTCCTGCTTGACCAGAGTGTCTTCGTAGCGGCCGGCCAAGCCGTTCACCAGGGCGCTCTCGCCCTTGGAACGCACGACCACGATGTAGCTCTTGGCCGTGGCTTCCTGGCCGTTGACCTTGATGATCTCATTCATCACGCAGTGCTTGACCAGGGGCGCGCCGTCTTTCATCGGCACCCGTCCCGGGATGGCCCGCACAAAAGCGCGCAGGGCCTCTTTGCCCTCCTGAACCCCGTTGGCGCCGGCGTCAAACCGGCCGTCCTCGGTGAACAGGTCCACCCACTCGTCAAACTCGCCGCCATCAAAGTGGAAGCAGTAATTGGCAATCGTCTCGTGAATGGCATCTTTCTCTTCCAGAACCGTCGTCATGGCGTCCCTCCTTGTGTTGATACCGTCCGTCCTAGCATTTTTTTCCGCTCCCGCCCACACAGGATTCTTTTTGTTATCACGATTCCCCGTGTCACCAGCTTGCTTTGGTCCGAGCGGTGGTGGTAAAAAAGCTCTCGGTGACGACCGACCCCTCGGAAGAAATCACCGAGAGCTTTCAAAGCCGTCGGTAATGACCAATTCCCCGCAAGAAAGTATTTCAGAGGCAGCGTGATGGATTCTCAACTCGAAGCTCTTCTCAATCGGCTGCTCGAAGCAGAGCGCGCCGGCCACCAGCTGCTCGACGCGATGGGCCAAGAGACGGCCGACTCCGAAGTAAGCGCGCTGCTGGTCAACTTCACCGATGTTGAGGTGAGCGACACCGCCATCCTCGAAGGCTTGATCCGCCTGCACGGCGGAACGCCCTCGACCGAAACCGGCGACTTTGCCGCCAAGGTCCTGCGGCTCAGCAGTCTGGCCGACCAGATCGATCTGCTGTCCCAGGGACAGGCCTGGGTTGCCCGCAAGGTCGAGCAGGTCCTGGCCCTCAACCCACCCCCTGACATTGCCGCCTTTCTCAAGGAAATGGCCAACCGCCATCGCCACAATATGGAGTGGGCCCGAGCCGAGGCCATCAAGCTGTCGGTGGCGACCGATCTCCCAGGAAGACATCAGCGCTAGCTGGTTCGGACTGGTGACACCTCAGTTTGCGACTCGCTTCTCCCTCGTCTGCCTAGGACTCGTCGTGTGCGAGTTGGTGTGTCTGCCGTGGCTGATCAGCCTCGACGCGGCCGCCTATCGCTGGGTGCAGACCCTGCGCTCGTGTCGGGCCGATTATCTAGCCAGCCTGCTCAAACACCCCCCGCTGATGGGTCTGTTGATCCTGGGCGGCGTCCCGGTCGCGGTCTTATACCTCCGTCGCCAGTGGGCCGAGGCGTGGCGGGTCAGCTGGGTGATCGGCGGCGGCCTGTTCCTGTGTGAGCTGTTAAAGACCGGTCTGGAACGTGCCCGACCCAGTGTCCTGACTCCCAGCCTGGTCGGCAACAGCTTTCCCAGCGGTCATGTCAGCACCGCCCTGCTGATGAGCGGCGTGTTCATTTTTCTGGCCCAACGCTCCGGTTGGAACGCCGGGCTGCGGCACGGCGGAACCGGGCTGTGCGTCGTCCTGTCGGCCCTGATTATCTGGCAGCGCGTCTACTTCGGCCACCACTGGCTGCTCGACGTGGTCGGGACGGTGTTGCTCGGCGCCGCCTGGCTCAGCTTCGGCCTCTCCCGTCCGGCCCGGCTTCCCATTTCCCGCTCGGCTCTGGCCTGGAGTGTGGGCCTGTTGGCCTGCTACCCGGTTGTTTTATTCTTTCCTCACGCCAGCCTGAACCTGCCCTCGGTGCGGACAGCCGAGGCCGAGCCAGTGGCTCGGATTTCCTTTGGCGTGGCCAAGCAACACCTCGGCCTGGCCGGCGCCTGGGGCGCGCAGGGCCGCGAGCCGGCCGGTCCGATTACCTGGATGAAACGCGGCGAGGCCGGGCTGAGCCTGTCCCTGCCCCAGCCCGGCGCCTATCTGCTGCGCTTTGCCGCCCGCCCCTTTGTCCACGACCGGACCGAAACGTGCTACCCGCTGAGCGTCCTGATAAACGGCCATCCGGTCGGCCGCCAGCTGCTGTACCGGGGCTGGCGGGAGTATGAGCTGTGGCTGGATCCGGCTTGGGTCGTGGCCGGCGAGAACGAGGTAC
>JAAXHF010000416.1 GCA_012271025.1 Deltaproteobacteria bacterium
GGCGAAGTGTTGGCCGAGCTGTTGCGGCGCACCGCCTAAGCCGCCGCTGGTCCCATCCCTCACCCTGAACAATCTTCGGTCAGGTCGCCCGTTCACCCGCGATTCATTCAGCCGGACCGTGCCGTCCTCGTCCCGTAAGTGCCTGATATTCCGACACCTGCTCTCGGCCGCGCTGACCGCAGTGTATGATAACGGGCAAAGTGCCAACTCTGTGGTTCCCATTTTGAGGCCCTCGATTGCTATGATGAAGCAAAACGACAGCAAGGAGGCCTGAGATGACAGACCAGGCGGATTTGGCACGCACGCTCATTGAGAACCGGAATAGCGATGAGTCGGACAGCTCATTGCGTCCTGAGAATACGGATATTGGTCCGGTCCGCTACATTTTCCGCGACCAGGAAGCGGAACTCATCAAACAGGTAAGTCGATACTCTTCAATGGTCGGGTGTGTGGCTTGGTTGACGAGTTTCCCCATTCTTGAGGCTATGGAGGGAAAGTGGGGGAGCATTGTGGTGCAAGAAGAGGACTTTCTGCGCCCGGATATCGGCCGTACGCCTCAAGATTGGAAACGGGAATTGAGGCGGCGATATGACGCCCTGACTTCTGAGGCTAACAAGAAGCATGCCTTCTGCGGATGGGGTGGCATCATTGAGATGTCGGGTTTTGCTAGATATGAATCTTTTGACGCCGTCCGGTGTATAGGGCTTTACAACCGGGAGAATAAACCTGCCATGCCGAGGATGCACCATAAGTTTCTTGTGTTCGGGGAGTGGAGTGAGCCTGGAAGTGATGCTGAAGAGTATGTGCATTCCGAGTTCATCCCCCAGGCAGTCTGGACAGGGTCATTCAACTTTACGAAGAACGCTAGGGTGTCCCTTGAAAACGCCATGGTGATTCACGATGAACGGGTGGCAAGACTGTATCATAGAGAGTTCCAACATATCTTTCTCTTATCCGAATCCCTGAATTGGAAGCATGATTGGGTGTCACCGGAATACCATATAGGCTCCTAGGACGCGCTAAGGACTTGGTAGGCCCCGGCCTTGAATCTGTGCCACACCACATCCACGAAGAAAACTCTTAGCCAGTCTACCCATTGCATCGACATCCATCGGGACTTGGTGAGGGAGCTGCCGCCCCCTTCACCCCCCCGACGCGGGCCGCCCGCGCCGCCTGGAGGCACACATGCCGAGCACTGACCGCCGCACGACCTGGGTGTGGGTTCGCGCTCCACAGCCGCCGAGCGGGCCACCTGACAAGCCAAGGCGGGGTCGCCGGCGTCCCGCGTCGGGAACGGCGCGCATCACTGCACGTTATAGACCTTGGCCGCGTTGCCGCCGGTGATCAGAGCCCGCTCCTCGCCCGTCAGGCCGTCGAAAAACTCGTCGATCTTTTGCAGGGAGACCGGCCAGGTGGCTTCCCGGTGGGGATAATCGCTGCCCCACATCATGGTCTCGACCCCGATCTGCTCGCGCAGGAACAGGCCCAGGGCGTCTTCCTGAAAGGTCATGCGGACGTTTCTCCGCCAGAAGTCGCTGGGTAGCATATCGTGCTTGAAGCGGGGCTGCTTGTCGCCACCCAGGTGATAGGTGAAGTCGGCAAATTCCTTGTAGGTCCAGTCCATGCGGTTCAAGAAATACGGCACGAAGCCGGTGTCATACTCGACCGCGACCACGTACAGCTGGGGGTGGCGCTCAAACACGCCCGAGAAAATCATCTCGCCGATCGCCCGTCGGACGTAGAAATCGGTCGTCGCCAGAAAGTCAATCGGCTTGAAGGCGACGTTGACCTGAAGCCCTGTTTCGTCCACCCCTGTCCGTCCGTCCGCGCCAACGACCTGTTCGCCGATAAACTGCGCGACCTCGGGCTGCTGGGCCGAGGCCGGTCCCATCTGGCCGTAGACCGGCTGCGGCCGCCAGGACTGGATGTGGAGGCCGAGCGGCATGCGCAGGGCCTCGGCGGCTTCCCAAAACGGTTCGTACAGCTCGGCGTCATATGGCCGGTGGGGTTCGGGATAGGTCGGAATCTGGGCCGCAGCCAGTCCCATCCGATGACACCGTTCCAGCTCTTTGACGCTCTCCTCAATATCGTCCAGCAGGATCATGGCCACGCCTCTGAGGCGGTTCGGGTCCTCGGAGCAGAACTCGGCGATCCAGTCGTTATAGGCCTGAAAAATTGCCCGCAGCAGCGGGCTGTTGGGCCGTTTGAAAAAGATCAGGCCGACGCTGGGATAGATGACCGAGGCGTGGATGCCGTCCAGCTCGTTGTCTTTGAGGAACTCCTTGGGCTGATAGGCACCGGGCATGACCGCGTCCCAACGCCGGGTCGGCGCCGCGTCCCAGTCCTCGGCGCTCAGCTTGCCGAACTGTTTGCCCTCATAGATCTGGTTACGGTACTGGGCCTGGACCAGGGTGCTGGCCGCCGGCTGGATGAACTCGTTGCCGATCCACCACTCGTCCAGGACCTTGCCGTGGACCATATGGGGAACCTGGTCCTTATACTTGGCCGGGGCGCGGCTGGTCCACAGATCGGGCGGTTCAACAATATGGCTGTCGGCCGAAATCACCTTGTGCGTCGCTGGCATGACGCGCCTCCTTTTTTGAGCGGCTTACTGTTGCGGAGCGGTGTACGATCTAAACGTTTCCAGATAACAATTGCAAGACATCACCAGCTTCAGTACGGAGTCCGGCCATGCCCAGCGAATTGCTCAACCTGTTCGACTACCGCGCCCGCGCCAAAGAACTCATGCCCAAGACGGTCTGGGACATGGTCCATCGCGGAGCGTTTGACGAAGTCACCACCCGACGCACCCGACCGGCCTTCGAGTCCGTCCTGCTCAGGCCCAGGATGCTCCGCAACGTGGCCAAGCGCGATACCACAACGACCGTCCTGGGCCACACCATCGCCTGTCCGGTCATGCCCGCCCCACCGGGCCAGCACCAGTACGCCCATCCGGACGGCGAGTTGGCCACCGCCCGGGCTGCGGCGGCGGCCGGCACGCTGATGGTGCTGAGCCATTTCTCCAACTACAGCCTGGAAGAAGTCGCCGCAGTCACGGACGGGCCGCGCTGGTTCCAGCTGTACGCGTACCCGGGCCGGGAGTACACCAGGGACTGCATTCAGCGCGCCGAGGCGGCTGGCTACTCGGCCCTGGCCCTGACGGTCAGCGTGCCGAGCGGACCGGGGGCGGTGCTGGCCCGGGAGGCAGAAACCCGCAACCGTTTTCCGTATCCGGACATGCCCCAGGGCAATCTGATGAAAAAAGGCCCCGACGGCGTAGAGCGTCTGCTGCCCGTTCTGGCCGATTTCGATCCGGCCCTGACATGGTCAAGCCTGGACTGGATTCGCTCGGTCACGTCGCTGCCGATTGTGGTCAAAGGTCTGATGAGCCCCCACGACGCCCGCCTGGCGGTCGATAACGGCGCGGCCGGCGTAATCGTGTCGAACCACGCCGCGCGGCTGTTTGACGGCCCGATCACCACGGTTGAGGCGCTGCCGGCCGTTGTCGACACGGTTGCCGGGCGGTGTGAGGTCTACCTCGACGGCGGGGTGTGGCGCGGCATCGACGTGCTCAAGGCGCTGGCCCTGGGCGCCCGCGCGTGTCTGATCGGCAAGCCGCTGTTCTACGCCCTGGCTGTGGCCGGCGAGGCGGGGGTACGCCATATTTTTGAGATTCTCAGAAACGAACTCGACTTTGCCATGGCCATGTGTGGAGTCAGAACGATTAGTGATATCGACCCCAGCCTGGTGACCCGGCCGCAGCTCCAGGCCGTCTGAGTCCGTCTTTTGTCCGCTCGGAGAGGACGCCTATGTTTGAAGAACACGGTCTGCTGAACCTGCACGACTTCGAAGCCCGCGCCCGGACAGTCATGCGCAAAAGCATATTTGACATGGTCGATGGCGGCTTCAACGACGAGATTACCTATACGCGCACCCGGCCGGCCTTTGACTCGGTCGGTCTCATACCGCGCTACCTCAAGGATGTCAGCCACGTCGATACCTCGACCGAGCTGCTGGGACAGCGCATCAGCCTGCCCGTCCTGCCCGCCCCGTCAGCGCCCCAGGTCGGCGCTCATCCCGACGGGGATCTGGCCACCTGTCGGGCGGCCGGGGCCATCGGCACGATTGAGATTGTGAGCCACGGCTCGGACTTCACCATCGAGGAAGTCACCGCTGCAGCCGGCGGTCCGGTGTGGTGCAACATCTTCATGCTCAAAGACCGGGAATATATGCGCCAGTACGTGGAGCGTGCCGAAGCCGCCGGGTGTACGGCCCTGTGCTGGACCATAGATACGCCAAGCCTGGATATGCTGAAGGAGCAGATGCTGCGGAATCCCGACCCGCAGCTGGAGACGCTCGGCCGCTGGGCTAATCTGGTCCGCACCGAGCCCGACGGCAGCCAGACCAGGCTGGACTTCATGCAGCAGATCGACCCGGCCGCGAGCTGGCACGACCTGGACTGGCTGCGCTCCATCACCGCCCTGCCGATTGTCGTCAAGGGCGTGCTGCGGGCGGACGACGCGCAGCTGTGCGTCAGGCATGGGGCGAGCGGGATTGTCGTGTCCAACCACGGGGCGCGGCTGGTGGACGGGATGATTACCGCCATTGAAGCCCTGCCCGAGGTGGTCGATGCGGTGGGAGACCGCTGCACGGTCCTGATGGACGGCGGGATTCGCCGCGGCCTGGATGTCTTCAAGGCCCTGGCTCTGGGCGCCAGGGCGGTCCTGATCGGGCGGCCGATCTGGTACGGTTTGGCGGTCGGCGGGCAGGCCGGTGTGGAGCAGATTTTTCGTATCCTGCAACGCGAGCTGGCCTACGCCATGACCATGTCTGGAGTGGCAAAGGTCGAGGACTGCAACCGCGAACTTGTCGTCAAAGTCCCGACCTTATACGAGGCGGGCGGATTTGCCGCCCAGTGGACACGGGACCGAGGGCTGTAAGCCTCAGGCCAGATCGGAGCGAGGAGACGGATCAGGCTTGTCCTTGATGAAGCATCGACATTGAGGCGGAAACGGACGGCGTTTAGAAAATTTGTTCGGGCGCCTCTAAATACAGACGCACAAACTCGGCAAATGATGGGGCTACCTGTCGGGGACTCTCCCCGCCCACCACCACAATGGCTCCTTGACCGGTGGGTCTGAGATCAATTGCGTAGCCGTGAGACCAGAGCAGGTAGTCCGCGAACAGATAATAGCCTTCTGCCCAGGAAGCGTCTATTTCTTCGTGGAGCGGTTTGACCTCCTCTAGGGGCCAGAACCGGATATGACACTCAGAGTCCATTTCGTCCCGCCCCATTCCATTCACCGCCTCGAAGTATGCGTGCATATCGGATCCCAATCGGGTCTTAAACTTCCGCTCGAATCGGGCCAGCTGTTCAGCGGAAACGCCTGGCCTGATTTTCAACTGGGCTTCTCTCCACCGTTGAGTCAACCGGGCTACTGCTTCTTTCGTTTCCATCACATGGCTCCTTGATTTACCGGAATTGGGAGGACAGCCTGTCTATAATTTTTATCCTCTCCTTCTGGACTCCGGTTTTATCCCTGCCCCTAGCGATGGCATCCTCGGCAATTTCTTTGTATCGCTCGAGCGTACCGCTTGTCACGCCTTCAGGAATTTCAATCGTATCACGTCCGAGCGTATCTTTCGCACCCTTCAGACCTCGGCCGAACAATTTTCGTAGACCCGCATTTTCTTCTGGAGTTAAGATTCCCACCCATCTCAATCCTTAACGGTTAGCCTAACAGGCCGCGCCACCCGAGCACGAAGCGGCTGCTCCTGTCAACAAGAAGCAAAACACGGAGACACCACCGGCGGGCGCCGCGTCTTGACTTGTTTTGGCTCGGGATTCTAGTGTGCGGCAGGCAAAGGAGGAAGACGCGATGCCCATGCGTGACAATCAACTCAAGCAAAAGCTCAAATCCGGCGGCGTTGTCCTGGGGACGGCACTGCTGGAACTCCGGGGACGGGGAGCGATTTATCCGCTGGCCGAGGCCGGCATGGAGTTTGTGTTCATTTGCAGCGAGCACTCCGCGCTCAACCTGGAGTCGGTTGTGGATATGGTCGCCCACGCCCACGCCGCAGGCATTGCGCCTATCGTGCGTGTCCCCGACCTCGAATATCAGGCCGTGACCCGCCTGTTGGACAGCGGCTGCCAGAGCCTCATCCTGCCCCACGCCAGAACCGGGGACGATATCCGCCGCTTCATCGAGTACGCCAAGTACCATCCCGAGGGGCGGCGGGGCATGGCCATCTACGGCGGAGCGAGCACCAATTATGCCGAGGTCGATCAGCTCACCGCCATGCAGCACGCCAACGCCAACACGCTGCTGGGGCTGGTCATCGAAACCCGGGAAGCCATCGACAATATCGAGGACATGCTGCTGCCAGGTATCGATCTGGTTCTGGTCGGCCACCAGGATTTGAGCCAGAGCCTGGGCATTCCCGGTCAGTACACCCACGCCTCAATGACCGAAGCCACACAAAAGGTCCGCAGCCTGTGCCAGGCGCGCGGTATTGCGACGGCAGGCGTGCTGGGTCAGCCCGACCAGATCAAAGCCGCCATAGACGGCGGGGCGCAGTTTCTGATGTATGGCGCCGACGTGGTGTTCTTACGCGAAGCGGCCAAGCGCGCGGTTGAGGCCCTGGCCGCAGTCCAATCCTAGTCAGCCACAAGGAGGAAAGCATGGCAGTCGAGAAAGTTGATGCAAGAGTCGAAGCCCTGATTGATCTCAACGCCGAGATTGAGTGGCTGGGCGAGGGCTACGGCGGGTTTGACGCAGACGGCAAGATCCGGGGCGTGGCCGAAGGCCCGGTGTGGTGGCAGGCCGGCGGCTGGTGGAACGAGGGCGGCTTTCTGCTGTTCAGCGATAACGCCACCAACAAGCGCTACAAGTGGCAGGAAGGCCAGGGGGTGAGCCTCTACAAAGAGCCCACCAACGACGCCAACGGCCTGACCCGCGACCGCCAGGGCCGGCTCATCGCCTGCGAGCACGCCAGCCGCCAGGTCACCCGCGAAGAGCTGGACGGCAGCATCACCGTCGTGGCCAACAACTACCGCGGCCAGCGCCTGAACCGCCCCAACGATGTGGTGGTCAAGTCCGACGGAGCGATCTATTTTACCGATCCGGTCACCCTGGGCGTTCAGCCCGAACTCGACATCGCCGGCGTGTACCGCGTGTCGCCCGACCTGGGCCAGATCAACCTGCTGGTGCGTGACTTTGTGTTACCCAACGGCCTGGCCTTCTCGGTCGATGAGAAGACGCTGTACATCAACGACTCCATCAGACGCCACATCCGGGCCTTTGACCTCGACGCGCTATGGGACTCGGGCATGCTGAATTTGGCCTCCGACCGGGTCTTCTGCGACATGAGCGCCGACCCCCGCCCGGGCGCCCCGGACGGCATGAAGGTCGATGTCGAGGGCAACGTCTACTGTACCGGCCCGGGCGGCATCTGGATCATGGATTCCTCGGGTGCGCACCTGGGCACGATTCCGAGTGGCGGCAAACACGTCACCAACGTGTGCTTTGGCGGAGACGACTGGCAGACGCTGTACCTGACCACCTTCGGCGAGATGGGCCGGATTCCGCTCAAGGTCGCCGGCCTTCCGGTGCCCAGGGGTGAGGTGTAGCCGCCGCTGCCGGCCATCAGTCAGCCTGGGACGGAAGGCCGAGGACGTAGTCCAGTTCGTCCACAATCCTCAGCCTTCCGGCCCAGCGCAGCAGATACGACCGATTCAGGCTGGCGCTGTTGCGTTCGACGACCCTGAGCGCGTCATCAAAGTCCCGGTCCCGGCCGACCTTGAGCTTCATCAGCACCAGATCCTCCGGAGCGGGAACCCACAAGACGTGTCCGGCAAAGGTCTGCCGGCGGCGGCGGCGCAGGACGTTGCGATCATGGGCATCGCGGGGACGCAGAAAGTCGACGTGCAGATTTTCCAGCCGACAGCGGACCATCAGGCCGCGCAGCAACGGATTCAGCTCCAGAAATTGGTCCTGGGGCTGAAGACCGCGCTCGGCTCCCAGGCTGATCAGCCTGTCAAACTGAGACGGACGGCCGCCGATCAGCAGGTCAATGTCAAGCGTCGCTCGACCGACACCCCACACATTCCCGGCAAAGCCGCCGATGACCGCATGAGGAAGCGGGACCAGACGGAACAGCTCGTGCAGCAGCAAAAAAGCCCGATCAACGATGTCGGCCATGGCGAAACGAACGCCTCGGATGCTGGTGTTCAAACCGGGTGCGTTCGCACAGGTAGCGCGTCATCCGGTCTCGGAGTTCAGCCTGTGAGGCCCCAGGATATTGACGCCGAAACGAGTCTTCAAACGCCTCCAGCCCTTTGACGATCAGCGCCTTGAGCAGCGCGTCATGTGCGGCCGACCGGGGCGGCGCGTGAACGCGGCGGGTTTTTCGTGTGCGCGTGCCTTGTGCCATGGTTCATGCTAGCTCTCTCCTATCAGTAGAGACCGCAAATGGACAAGGAGGCTGCCATGTCAGAACCCACCGCATCCGCACTGCTCGAAGAACTGCGCCAGTACGACACCCCGTCCATCACCAACGTCGTGGCCACCTATCCCGACAGCGAACACTGTCTGGGCCTGTACAACCCGTGGACCGAAAACTGGTATACGGATACGTCCATCCGCTGCATGTACCCGGAGTTGGGCCGCACGGTCGGCTATGCGGTCACCTGTGTCTTCGGCCTGCCCGACCCCAACTACTCGCGCCTGTCCTTTCTGGACGTGGTTGACGCCTTGGACGCCTCGCCCAAGCCGACAGTGCTGATCCTCCAGCAGAAGTTCCCGCCCCAGCTGGCCAACAAGGTCGGGTTGGCCGGCAGCATCATGACCACGGCGATGCAAGCGGTCGGCTGTGTCGGCGTCATCTCCAACGGCCCGTCACGCGACATCGACGCCATCCGTCCGCTGGGCTTTCAGTACATGCTGAGCGGGGTGAGCGCCGGACACGGGACCATGGCCGTGCAGGCGGTCAACGTCCCGGTCAGCGTCGCCGGCATGGACGTTGCCCCGGGCGAGTTGATCCATATGGACGAGAATGGGGCGTGTAAATTTCCGGCCGACCAACTGGCCGCCGTCCTGACCAAGGTCCGCGGCCTGCTGGCCGAAGAGGACGTGCGTATCGCCGCCCTGCGGAAAGCCACCAACGCGGCCGAAGTCCGGGCTGCCTTCAGCGGCCAGAGCTATGCGGCCGACAAAGAGCCGGGCGCCTAGCGGGGCTTCCGCACGCCGCCGGTCGGCGCTATACAGGCCATGGGAAAAGGAGGGACCCAATGCTGAATCTCTACCGGGTGCTTGACCTGACAACCGAGCGAGGTTTGCTGTGCGGTCAGATTCTGGGCGACCTGGGCGCCGATGTCATCAAAGTCGAACCCCCGGGCGGCTCACCGGCGCGTCGGCTGGGACCGTTCTACCAGGACCGACCTGACCCGAACGCGTCGCTGTTGTGGTGGGCGTATAACCGCAACAAACGCAGCATCACCCTGGACCTCACCACAGACGAAGGCCGGGATATTCTGCGCCGGCTGGTCAAAAGCGCCCACTTCTTTATCGAGTCCGACATGCCCGGTGCGCTGGCCGAACTCGGCCTGGGCTATGCCGAGCTGGCGGCTGACAATCCCGGCCTGATCTACGTGTCGATCACGCCCTTCGGTCAGGACGGTCCCAAGGCCAGCTATGCCGACAGCGACCTGGTCATCCTGGCGGCCGGCGGTCCGCTGGTGCTGACCGGCGACGATGATCGCCCCCCGGTCCGGCTCAGCGTGCCCCAGGCCTATCCCCACGCCAGCGCGGCCGCTGCCGCGGCGGCCATGATCGCCCTGTACGAGTCCCTGCACTCCGGTCAGGGCCAACACCTCGATATCTCGGCCCAACAGGCGGTCACCCAGGCCACCCAGTCAACCCTGCTGGCGGCTCCCCTGGGCGACGCCGACTCGCGGCGCATGTCGGGCGGGGCCAAGCTGGGCGACATTCCGATTCGCCTCATCTGGCCGGCCAAGGACGGGCACGTGGCGATTACCTATCTGTTTGGCTCGGCCATCGCCCACTTTACCCAGCGCCTGATGGACTGGATATGCGAAGAGGGCTTTTGCGACGAGGCCACCCGCGACCAGGACTGGGTCGGCTACGGTGGCTATCTGTTCGGCGGCAGCCAGGAGGCGATTGACGACTACCTCGGCCTGACCCAGCTGGTGGAACGCTTCACCACCACCAAGACCAAGGCCGAGCTGCTGGACGGCGCACTGGAGCGCAGCCTGCTGATCGCGCCCATCACCACCACCCAAGAAGTCGTTGACAGCCCCCAGCTGGCCGCGCGCGAATACTGGCAGACGCTGGAGCATCCAGAGCTGGGGCACAGCTTCAGCTACCCGGGACCGTTCGCCAAGTTCAGCGCCTCGCCAATCACCTACCGACGCCGACCGCCGACGATTGGCGAACATAACACCGAGATTTATGGTGACGAACTCGGCTTCAGCCAACAGCAGCTGGCCGAGCTGAGAGCGCGGGGGATTATCACATGACACACACCGATGCACTGGCCGGGGTCAAAATCCTCGACTTCATGTGGGCAATCGCCGGGCCGGCCTCGACCCGCATACTGGCCGATTACGGCGCGACCGTGGTGCGGCTTGAGAGCACCACCCGTTTTGACGCGGTGCGGACCGTCGGGCCGTTTCAGGGCGGCAAGCCGGGGCTTGAGAACGCCGGTCTGTTCTACAATATGAACGCCGGCAAACTGCCGGTTACCCTGGATCTGTCCAAGCCTGCGGCTCGCGAGGTGGTCCTCGACCTGGTTCGTTGGGCCGATGTGGTGACCGAGTCCTTTTCGCCCAAGACCATGCGGGCCTGGGGACTGGACTATGCGTCCCTGCGTCAGATCAAACCCGACATCATCATGCTCAGCACGTGTCTGATGGGCCAGACCGGCCCCAGGGCCAAGTTTGCCGGTTTCGGCAATCTGGCGGCCGCCATCTCGGGCTTCTTTCAGCCCACCGGTTGGCCCGACCGCCCGCCGGCCGGTCCATTCGGCGCGTATACCGACTACATCGCGCCGTGGTACAACGCCACCGCTGTCATGGCCGCCCTGACCCATAAACACCATACCGGTGAGGGCCAGCATATCGACCTGTCCCAGGCCGAGGCCGCCTTGCAGTTTCTCGGTCCGGCCCTGTTGGACTACACCGTCAACGGCCGCATCCAGGGTCCGGCCGGCAACCGTGACCGGAACTTTGCCCCGCACGGCGTCTACCCCGTCCGCGGACAGGATCGCTGGATCGCCATCGCGGTGGAAAACGACCGGCAGTGGCAGGCCCTGTGCCGCGTCATCGGCCGCCCGGAACTGGCCGACGACGCCCGCTATGCCGACCAGGCGGCGCGGCTGGCCAGACACGACGAGCTGGACGAGTTGCTGGCCGACTGGACCCGCCAGCACGACATGCTGGAGGCCGAGACCCGCCTCCAGGCCGACCAGGTGCCGGCCAGCGCGCTGCGCAGCATACGCGAGCTGTACGACGACCCGCAGCTCCAGCAGCGTCAGCACTTCGTCGAGCTGTCGCACCCCACCCACGGCACGACCACGGTCGAGGGCTCACGCTTCAAGTTTTCCCGCACCCAGGCCCGGGTGGAGGGCGCGGCGCCGACCCTGGGCCGCGAAAATTCCTACGTGCTGGAAACGCTTCTCGGCTACAGCCAGGAACGCATTACGGAACTCGTCGCAGCCGGCGTACTGGAGTAGACCGGGCGCCCGCGCTGCGACACGGAACACGACGGAGAGAAAGGAAACCACCCCATGGGATATGCCGCCCCCCCGGCCGACCTGCCCCGCTGCCCAGGCTCTTCGATGCAAGACATTCTCAGCGCTGACGGCGAAGCCGCACCTGCGGTGCTGCGCGAGCAGAGTTTTCTTGAGCTGGGCGACGCCGAGCTGTCCGTTGAGCGCTACACCTCGCCGGACTTCCACCAGCGCGAAATGGACAAGATGTGGTGCAAAGTCTGGCAGATGGCCTGCCGCCTGGAACAGATTCCGCAGGTTGGCGACCACTGTGTGTACGACATCGGTGACGACAGCCTGATCGTCACCCGCACCAGCCCGACCGAGATCAAAGCCTTCTATAACGCCTGCCTGCACCGCGGCACCCGGCTGCGGGACGAGGGTGGCTGCGTCCAGGCCTTTCGGTGTCCGTTCCACGGCTTCACCTGGGGCCTGGACGGCAGCCTCAAAGGCGTGCCCTGCCGCTGGGATTTTCCGACCATCAAAGACGACGAATTCCGTCTGCCCGAGGCCAAAGTAGCGACCTGGAACGGCTTTGTCTTTGTCAACATGGACCCTGACGCCGACCCGCTGCCCGACTACCTCGGAGACGTGGCCCGCCACTTCAGCCGCTGGCCGCTGGAGGAGCGCTACCTGGCCGCGCATGTCGGCAAAATCGTCAAGGCCA
>JAAXHF010000430.1 GCA_012271025.1 Deltaproteobacteria bacterium
TTCAGATCATGCAAAAACTCAGGTGGAACCGGACCCAACGTATGGCCCCGACGTAATACCGCCGCCTGGTCTTCCCAGCCCGGAATCTCCAGCAGGGGACCCAGCCGCTGGAGACACGGGCAGCGCCAATTCTCTCAGCCCGCCGCCGGCCCCTACCGGACTGCAAAAAGTCTCGGCCAGCTACAACAGCGTCCGCATTGGCTGGAACCACGTGTCCGGCGTGGCGGAATACCTGATTGCGTACCGGAAAATAGGTTCAAGTGGATGGAGCTACAAGCGCTACGGCTACCCAGGCTACGCCTATTCGGTAGGGCCCCTGGATTGCCAAACCAGCTACAAATTTGCGGTCTCGGCAAAAGGCGACGGGGTGACCTATTCGACAGGATGGAGCAGCTATTCATCTCAGATCACGGCCCAATCCGGCCTCTGCCGGGTCGGCGCGCCCACCGGGCTCCGGCCCACTGACAATGCCAGCACCAGCGTCAGCCTGAGCTGGACCGGGGTAACCGGCGCCGTCCAGTACCGCGTCCAGTACCGGGAAAAGGACGGAGACGGCTACTGGCGCCACGGCAAGTACGCGACCGACACTTTCACCAGGCAGGGCAGCCTGAAGTGCGGCACGACCTACCAGTTCGTCGTGGACGCCAAAGGCGATGGAACCACCTACTCCAGCTCCTACGGCGAGGACTCCAACGTTGCTGAAAAGAGTACGCTAGCCTGCAAACCGACCGAGGTGTTGCCCGCGCCCACCGGCCTCGCGGTATCCGCCACCACCTGCGACAGCATCAGCCTGACCTGGAACGAGGTGCCGGATTGGTCCAGCTACAAGGTTGAATACCGGAAGGGAACCTCGGGAACTTGGTTGCATTACGACTACAACTACTGGCGGTCGTCGCACACGGTCAGAGGACTGGACGCAAATCAAACCTACCAGTCCAGGGTGAAGGTGAGAGGAGACGGTTTGTCGTACTCCCTGGAGTACAGCGGGCCGTCCAACATCGCCACGGTACAGACCGACGCCAGCTGCGACGTTGCCACTCCCACGCCGGCGCCCACAGCTCAGCCGCCGGCGACGCCACGGCCGACGCGTCGGCCAACGCCAACGCTGACACCCACCCGTCGGCCG
>JAAXHF010000434.1 GCA_012271025.1 Deltaproteobacteria bacterium
AGTTTGACGCCCTGCTGCGCGGCTGGGTGGCCGAGCGAACGGTGGCCGAGGTGGTGGAGTCCCTGAACGCCGCCCAGGTCGCCTGCTGCCCGATCATGAACAGCAAGGATATGGCCGAAGATCCCCACTACCAGGCTCGCAAGCTGCACGTCGAATGGGAAGACGGACAGGTCGGTAAGGTCAAGGGCACCGGGGTAACCCCGCTTTTTTCAGAGACCCCGGGCAAGATCTGGCGCGGTTCGGTGCCGGTCGGGCATGACAACGAAGCCGTCTACACCAGGCTGGCCGGGCTGAGTGCTGCAGAGGTGGCCCAGCTCAAAGACAAAGGGGTGATCTGAGGAGCGTCGCAGGCTCGGCATGCCACTGCTCGAAATCCACCAGCTGCGCAAGCGGTACGGCTCGGTCGAGGCGCTGAGAGGCATCACGTTCACGGTCGAACGCGGCGAGTTCTTCGGCCTCCTCGGGCCCAACGGGGCGGGCAAATCGACCACGATCAATATTCTGCTGGGCCTGATTCTGGCCGATGGCGGCTCGATTCGGGTGTTTGACACCGATTTTGCCGCCCAGCCGGTCGCCATCCGGCGCCGGATGAACGTCGCTGCCGCCCTGACCAGCATGAACGGCGTGCTGACGGTGCGTGAGAATCTTGGCGTGTATGGCCGTATCTACGGCGTCAAGAAGATCAAGACCAGAATCGACGAACTCCTGGAGCGGTTTGAGATTCGCGAGCTGGCCGATACCAAGCTCCAGTATCTGAGTTCCGGTCAGCACACCCGCGTCACCCTGTGCAAAGGCTTTCTGAACGATCCCGAACTGCTGCTGCTCGACGAGTGCACGGTCGGGCTTGACCCGGATATTGCTGAAAAAACCCGTCGGGCGCTCAAACAGGTCCAGCGTGACAAAAAGACGACCGTGCTGTTTACCTCTCACAACATGAGTGAGGTGGAGGAGTTGTGCGGACGGATCGCCTTTTTGAGCCAGGGCGAAATCCTGCGGATTGATACCGCCGAGCGTATCACACGTCTGATTCCCCAGCAGATTCTCGAGGTCCGCTTTCAGCCCGGAACCGATCTGAGTCATATGGTGTTTGCCGACGGTCTGCCCACAGCCGAAGCGGGCGTGGCGAACAGCCTGCGCTTCAGGCTCGACGACCCCGAGCAGCAGCTCGACCCGCTGCTGCGCCGGCTGGCCCAAGCCGAAGCGCGGATCGTCGACCTCCAGCTCAAGCGCCCAACCCTGGAAGACGTGTTCATCAAGGTCGCGCGGGGGGAACTCTGAGCCCATGCGCCACCGCTTGCGCCACGATCTGTCCTTCTCCTCGGCCACGGTCTGGGGCCTGGTGTATAAGTTCTACTGCATCTGTTATCGGAGCCTGGACCGGGTTTTCGATATCGTCTACTGGCCGGTGATTTCGCTGCTGCTGTGGGGCTTCACCAGTACCTTTGTGGCCGAGACCTCAAGCCTGCCGGGGGTGATGGAGTTTTTCCTGGGCGGCGCGGTGTTGTGGAGTCTGTTCTGGCGCGCCCAGACCGATATCGGCACCTTCATTCTGGAAGACTTCTGGAGCCGCAACGTCTACAACCTGTTTGCCTCGCCGGTCACTCCGCTGGAGCTGTTCTGCGCGATTGGCCTGGTCGGGCTCATCCGCTGTGTCATCAGCTTTGTGTTCCTGGGCGTGTTGACCTGGGCCTTGTACGCCTACAACATCCTGCACCTGGGTGGGCTGCCAATCGTCGTGTTCACGAGCGTGCTGCTGCTGTTCGGCTGGGTCATCGGCATCCTGATCTCGGCCCTGATCTTTCGCTACGGGCTGCGTATTCAGGTCCTGGCCTGGTCGGTCGGCTTCATCATTCAGCCCTTCAGCTGTGTCTTCTATCCCCTGGACAGCATGCCGGGCTGGGTGCAGACGATTGCGGTCGTGTTTCCAACGACGCACGTCTTCGAGGGACTGCGCCACGCCATTGCGACCGGCGAACTGGCAATCGGCTCCCTGCTGACAGCTCTGGGGCTGGCCTTCGTCCTGCTGGTGCTGGCCCTGGGGTATTTTCAGTACGCCCTGCACCAGGCCAAAAAACGCGGCCTGCTGACCCGCTTTGAGATGGCCTGACCGGTCGTTTGCAGGCACAATGGGGCAGCCCTGACACAGCTGCCGGGAGGACACGTCATGCGTTTTGGTTTTCATCCCCTGAATCTGGGTCCCTTAGCTACCCTGGAGAGCATTGATCGGATTGTGACTGCGGCCGAGCGGCACGAACTTGACTCAATTTGGACCGGCGACCACGTCATCAACGCTACCAGTATTGCGTCGGCCTATCCCTACAGCCCGACCGGCAGGTTTGCCCTGGGGGCGACCCAGCCGGTGCTCGAACCGCTGACCTTCATGGGCTTTCTGGCCGCCCGCACGACCAGGATCCAGCTCGGGGTGAGTGTCCTGATCGTGCCCTACCGCAACCCGGTTGTGGCGGCCAAAGCCATCTCCAGCCTGGACTATTTGTCCGGCGGGCGGACGATCATCGGGGTCGGCAGCGGCTGGATGAAGGAAGAGTTTGACG
>JAAXHF010000349.1 GCA_012271025.1 Deltaproteobacteria bacterium
TCGGATGAGCGGAGCGTAATCCGACACGGACGGAATGTCGGGTTACGCCTCCGGCTCACCCGACCTACACGGCTGAAGAGGAACGATCATGACGCTTGCCAAAAAGCTTTCCGTATCCCGGGTGCTGACCGTGTGGCTGGCGGCAGTCCTGCTGTGTTCGGGCTGGGCTGCCACGGACGCGCTGTCGGCCGAGCCCGACCCGTCCGTCTATTACGGCTGGCTGGACGCCTACCAGAACCCGGGCGTTGCGACTCCCCCGGCCCCGCTGCCGGACACCCTGCCGGCTGACCAGCAGGTGCCGGACCTTGATGTGGCCGGGTCCGAAGAGCCGCTCGTCGCTCCGGCCGAGGCCGGCCAGGGGCTAGGCTGTTATTATCACCGTTCCTACTACTCGCATCTGCCCATGTTCCAGGACGGTGCCTACACGCTGCCCGGCTCGCTCGACGTAGCCGAGCCGTATCAAAAGCTCTCGCGCCAGGAGATTTCTTCACCCGCAGCCCCCTGAGCGAGGCGGAGCAGCATCCCATGTGGCTGAGACGCGGCCTCGTCGTTCTGCTGAGTGTCGCCTGCTGTCTCGCCGCGCCGCGCGCATGGGCCGAGGAGAGGGTCGCGCCCGATGAGCCTGCCTCGGAGCTTGAGGAACTGGCCGCTCGGGCCGCCCAACTCCACGCCGCCGGGCGCTATGCCGAGGCCCTGGGGCCGGCCCGACAGCTCTTGCGGTTGACCGAACAGCGGGCCGGCCCGGATCACCCCCTCGTATCCCAGAGCCTGAACAACCTGGCCCTCGTGCTCCAGAAGGCGGGCCAGCCCGGCGAGGCGCGTCCGCTGCTCGTGCGCGCCCTTCAGATTGATGAACACCATCTGGGACCTGTCCACCCGGCCATTGTCCGCAGCCTGACCAATCTGGCGCTCGTGCTCCAGGATTTGGGGCGCTATGCCGAGGCGCGGCCGCACCTGGTCCGCGGCCGGGATATTACCCGCGAGGCGCTCGGGGCCGAGCATCCGGCGCTGGCCGTCAGCCTGGAGAATCTAGCCCAGCTCGACGAAGAGCAGGGCCGCTACGACCAAGCACTGAGCCAACTCGAACAGGCGGCCGCCATCCAGGAACGGGCGCTCGGGACCGAGCACCCCGCGCTGGCCCTGAGTCTGGTCAAGCAGGCCCAGGTGTTGCGGCGCCTCGGCACCCAGGCGCGCGCCCGCCCCCTGCTTGAGCGGGCGCTGACGATCCAGCGCAAGACCCATGGCGCGCAGCACCCGCGTGTTGCCGCAACGCTGACCGCGCTGGGTCTGGTGCTGAAAGAAACGGGTGAGTTCGGCCAGGCTCAGGGGCTTCAGCGTGATGCCCTGCGCATCCGCGAAGCCGCCCTCGGCCCTCGGCACCCGGACGTGGCCGAGAGCCTGAACAACCTAGGTTCGGCTCTGTACCAGACCGGACAATTCGCCCACGCCCGGCCCCTGTTTGTGCGGGCCGGCGAGATCTACGCAGCGGTGTACGGTCCGTCGCACCCGACGGTGGCCACCAGCCTGAGCAACCTGGCCTCCCTGCTGTATCAGATTCAGGATTATAGCGGGGCTGAACACACCTATGAGCGGGTCATTGCCATCCAGGAAGACAGCCTCGGTCCCGACCATCCGAGCCTGGCCATGAGTCTCACCAATCTGGCCCTGGTGCTGCGCGAAGAAGGCCGGCTGGACTCGGTCCGCCCCCTGTACGAACGGGCGCTCCAGATTACCCGGGCTGCCCACGGTCCCGATCATCCCAACCTGGCGGTGAGTCTCAACAACCTGGCCTCCCTGCTCCACCAGCAGGGCGAGTACGACGCGGCGCGTCCGCTGTTTGCGCGTTCGGTGTCGATCATGCAGACGGCGCTGGGCGCCGAGCATCCAAACGTCGCCACCAGTCACAACCAGTTTGCCCTGCTGCTGAAAGACGCCGGTGAGTTTGCCGCCTCGCAAGAGCAGTATGAACGCGCCTTTGCCATAGAAAAGCGCGCCCTCGGCCCGGGCCAGCACCAGGTCGCGGTCAGCCTCAACAACCTGACCACCACCATGAGCGGGCTGGCCGACCTGTTGCGCCAGACCCGGCGCTCCGACGCCGTGCTGCCCCTGTATGCCGAAACCTTTGCCGTACTTGAGGCGGCGCTGGGCGCCGAGCATCCCAATCTGGTCGCCCACCTCGAGACGCTCGGCGCCGCGTACGCCGAGCAGGAAAAATGGTCAGACGCAGAGCCCTACTACCGGCGGGCTGTCCACCTGCGGGAGCAGGCCAACGATCCCGGCCTGACGGATACGCTGCTGGCATTATCCCGCGTGTATGACAAGATGGGCAGGACCGAGGACGCGCGAGGACTGCGGGAGCGGGTGGCCCGGTTGAGCC
This sequence comes from Deltaproteobacteria bacterium, assembly GCA_012271025.1. Next base: position 2,378 of record JAAXHF010000349.1, read on the forward strand.
CTGCGGACGAGAGGTAGACATGGCTGCACAAGACCTGATCCGGCTGTGGGAAGAGCATGTGAGGGGCGAGTTTATCGACAAGGATGAAGACCTGTCCCTGGCGACGATGACCGAGGATGCCAGCGTGCTGCACATCCCGAGCCAGTCGGGCGCCAGCGGCAAGGCTGCGCTGAAGCCCTACTACCGCGATATGTTCATCCCGTCGATTCCCGACCAGTGGCAGCACACCACCACCAAGCGGGTGGTGACCGGGGACACCCTGGTTGAGGAGGCGACGGTGCGGCTGGTCCATACCAGGCAGATGGACTGGTTCCTGCCCGGCCTGCCCCCGACCCGCAAGCCGATTGAGGTGGGCCTGGTGATTATCGTCGAGTATCGGGAGGGGAAAATGGCTGCGGAACGGATCTACTGGGATCAGGCTGCGGTGCTGCGACAGATTGGCCGGCTGTAGCGTGCCGCGCCGGTCGGTGCGGCATGGAGATGGATACACAGGATTGGCAAGGAGGACTGTATGGCTGTATTCGACGCCGCCTGGATGGAAAGCTGGAAGACCCTGGTGAACCAGGACGCTGTCATCAAGATCATCGGCAAGCACCTGACCGCCACGGTGTTGTTTGCCTTTGGCGACACCACGTATGTTGTCTCGTATGTTGGCGGACGCATTACCCGGATTGACGACCAACTCGGTCCTGAATCGACCTATGCGTTTGCCCTGCGCGGTCCGGCCCAGACCTGGGAGAAGTTTGTTCAGCCGATTCCGCCCCCGATGTATAACGATATCTGGGCGATGGCTCATCCCCTGCACGGGCGGTTGCAGATTGAGGGTGATGTCAAAGTGATGTGGCAGAACCTGCGGGCGTTTACCTGGACGCTCGACTTCATGCGCAAGGTCAACGAATCGGGAGGCATCTGAGATGGCGAACATCGAACCGATTACCGGCCGGTATATTCATGTCCCGTATGCGGGCGAAGACTACCGGGTGTTTTACGAAGAAGCCGGGCAGGGCATTCCGCTGGTGTGTCTCCATACGGCCGGAACCGACTCGCGCGAGTGGCGCCACCAGCTGTGCGACCCCGATATCAACGGCAGCTTTCGGGTCATTGCCCTCGACCTGCCCCGCCACGGCAAATCCATCCCGCCCACCGGCTGGTGGAAGGAAGAGTATCGTCTGACGGCTCAGTTCTACTCCGAGTTTGTGATGGCCTTCTGTCGGGAGCTGGGGCTGGAACGGCCCGTCATCATGGGCAGTTCGATGGGCGGCAATATCTGTCTGCATCTGGCGCTCAATTTTGAGCGGGACGTGCGGGCCCTGATCGCCATCGAAGCCTGCGAGTATTCACCGGGCTGGTGGCTCGACTGGCTGTCCAACCCCCACATGCACGGCGGTGAGGTATCCGCGACCTCGGTCTACGGGCTGATGGCGCCCCACAGTCCCGAGGAGTACCGGCGCGAGACGTGGTGGTATTACGCGCAGAGCGGTCCCGGCATCTTCAAGGGCGATCTGTACTTCTACAGTGTGGACCACGATTTTCGGAATCTGGTGGACCGGCTCTCCGGCCGGGTGCCGATGTACTTCATGACCGGGGTGTATGACTTTGCCTGTACCCCGGAAATGACCGAAAACACGGCCCGCAAGGTCAAGGGC
>JAAXHF010000335.1 GCA_012271025.1 Deltaproteobacteria bacterium
ACCGAACACCACCAGCAGGAAGACGGCTATCTGCCCAACCCGTTGCTGCTGGCCGGCCTGGTCGGAATGAAGACCGAGCGCATAAAGGTCGGCACGTGCGTGCTGTTGATGCCGCTCCATCATCCCGTGCATGTCGCGGAAGACTGCGCCGTGATTGACCAGGCGACCAAGGGGCGTCTCGTTTTGAGCGTGGGGGTGGGGTATCAGCCGCAAGATTTCGACGCGTTCGAGATCCCGATCACCGAGCGGGCCACCCGGACCGAAGAGGCTATCGATATTATCCGCAAGAGCTGGACGGGAGAGCGCTTCTCTTTTGAGGGCAAGCATTTTCACTATCAGGACACCCTGATTACGCCCGGTCCGAGTCAACAGTCCGGTCCGCCGATCTGGATGGCGTCGTGGACGCCGGTCGGGCTGCGCCGGGCGGGCCGGCTGGCGGATGGCTGGATCGCCGACCCGGTGCAAAGCCTGGGTGTCATTAAAGATTATGCCACCCGCTACCGGGCAGCCGCGGAAAAGGCAGGTCGGAAGCCGTACATCTGCCTGATGCGCGATGCCGTGCTGGCCGACAGCATGGCCGACGCCGAAGCCGCGAGTGAGCCGACCATGTATACCCACCGTTTCTACTTTCAGTACGACGCCTATGTCCAGGATGAACACATCAAGGCCGTCAAGACGCCCGAAGAGTTGAGCTTTGGCATAGCCGCCAAGGAGCGGCTGATTGTAGGCTCGCCCGAGGACTGTCTGGAGCAGCTCCAGATGTGGAAAGAGGCGATTCAGCCGGATTATTTGATCATGCGCTTTCGACAGCCGGGCGGCCCGTCGCACGAGAATACGCTGCAAGCGATCCGCACCTTTGGCGAAAAAGTGATTCCGAAGTTGTAAGAAGCGTTTCTTTTGCAGCGATCCTCACTCCGACCCGAGGGGAGAGGGGGAGGGCCATATATGGAAATTCCGCTTACTCAACACTTGGCTGCATTCTGTACCCGGCTCGATTACGACAGCTTGCCTGCCGAGGTGGTTGATCGGGCCAAATACTTCTTTCTCGACTATCTCGGTGTTGCGGTGCGCGGCTCGCTGTCGGATTCCAGCCAGCCTCTGTACCGCTTGGCGAACAGTCTTGCTCCGACCGGACGGGGAACGGTCCTGGGTCGGGCGGAGAAGGCGAACTTCCCGTATGCGGCTCTGGCCAACGGCACGTCCGCCCACAGCCTGGAACTGGACGACACCCATCAGGCCGGCTCGATTCACCTGGGCGTGTCGGTCTTTTCCGCGGCGCTCGCCGTGGCAGAGCAGGTGGGTGCGAGCGGCAAGGATTTTCTCACCGCCAGCGTGGTCGGCTTTGAGGTCGCATCCCGGCTGGCCATGGCCCTCAAACCGACCGAGCACTACGGCCGCGGGTTTCATCCCACGGCGACCTGCGGCACCTTTGGCGCTGCGGCCAGCGCGGCCAAGCTGCTGGGCTTGAGTGAAGCCCAACTGCTGTCCGCCCTCGGTATTGCCGGCAGCCAGTCTGCCGGGTCGATGGAGTTCCTGGCCGAGGGGGCCTGGACAAAACGCTTCCATCCGGGCTGGGCCGCGTTCAGCGGCGTTCATGCCGCCCTGCTGGCAAAAGAAGGATTTATTGGTCCGGGCACGATACTCGAAGGGCGGGACGGCTTTCTCAAGGCGTATGGGGTGCGGCCCGAGCCAAGCAAAATCAGCCAGGGACTGGGCGAGGATTTTCAGATCCTGCAAACCGCGGTCAAACCGCACGCCTG
>JAAXHF010000355.1 GCA_012271025.1 Deltaproteobacteria bacterium
TCGTCTCGATCATCGGCAGGTCGAGGCAGGTCGGCATCCGGTAGTCCAGAAAGCCGGCGTTGCGCAGCGTGCCGTTCTCATCGTAGAAGTATTCTTCGTTGAGACCCCAGCCCACGCCCTGGGCCACCGCGCCCTGGATCTGACCCTCGACATAGCTCGGATGGATGGCCGTGCCCACGTCCTGGGTGGCCGTGTAGCGCAGGATATCGACCTTGCCGGTTTCGGGATCGACCTCGACGTCCACCACATGGGTCGCAAACGCCGGTCCGACTCCGCGCGGGTTGACCTGAGCCCGACCGGACACCGGTCCGCCGGTCCGGGGCAGTTTGGTGGCCAGCTCCTTGAGGTCCATGGGCTCGTTTTTCTCGTCACTGGGACACGACACCACCCCGTCCTGGAATACGACATCCTTGGTCTCAACCTTCCACACCTTTGCCGCGCGTTCCTTGAGTTGGTTGACCACATCCTGGGCGGCCTCGTACACAGCCGTGCCGGTGGCAAAGGTCACCCGGCTGCCGCCGGTCATATCGGTATGCCCGATGGACTCCGTATCGGCCACGACCGGATGGACTTCTTCGGCCTTGAGGCCCAGCACCTCGGCGGCGATCATTGCACACGAGGCCCGGGTGCCACCGATATCGGTCGAGCCGGTCACCACGTTGGCTGTGCCGTCGCTATTGATGTTGACGGTTGCACTGGACTGAAACCCGGCGTTGAACCAGAAGCCCGAGGCCACCCCACGGCCGCGCTTCTTGCCGTTGCCGGACTGCGGCTTGGGAGACTTGTAGTGGTCACTGTTCTGGGCTGCGTCCAGGGTTTCGATATAGCCGATCTTGCCGAACTGCGGTCCGGCCGGCTGGGCCGTGCCTTCTTTGGCGCCGTTGATGCGGCGGAATTCAAGCGGGTCAAAACCGAGTTTTTCGGCCAGCTCGTCAATCACCGTCTCGCCGGCAAAGGACGAATTGCTCGACCCCGGGGCGCGATAGGCGGCCGTCTTGGGCTTATTGACCAACACGTCAAAGCCGTCGATCTGGAGGTTCTCCAAATCGTACGGGGCCAGCACGGTCATGCAGCCCGCCCCGACCGGTGCGCCGGGGAAGGCGCCGCCCTCGTAGGACATCCAGATCTGGGCTGCGGTGATCTTGCCGTCTTTAGTGGCGCCCATTTTGACCTTGATGTGCGAGCCCGAGGTCGGCCCGGTGGCGCGCAGGACATCGCCACGGCTCATCACCATCTTGATCGGCTTGCCGGTCTTCTTGGACAGCACCAGCGCCAGCGGCTCCAGATAGACCGAAATCTTGCCGCCAAAACCGCCGCCGATCTCGGCCGGCACGACCTTCATCGAACTGGCCGGGATATCCAGAATCATGGCCGTCTGGTCGCGGGCGGTGAACGCGCCCTGGGTGCTGACCCAGATCGTGGAGCGGCCGTCGGGATTGTACTGGGCTACCGCGTTGTGCGGCTCAATATACCCCTGGTGGACCATAGAGGTATCGAACTCGCGCTCGACGACCTCGTCGGCTGCGGCAAAACCGGCATCCAGGTCGCCCCGGGCAAAGCGCAGCTGGCTGGCCACGTTGGTCTCTTTGTCGCTCTTCTCCTCGGCTCCGCTGGTCCGCAGATCGGACAACAGGATCGGCGCGTCGTCCTGCATCGCGTCCACCACATTCTGGACGTGGGGCAGGACTTCGTAGTCGACCTTGATGAGCTTGGCCGCCTCTTCGGCAATATGCGGGTTGGTCGCTGCGACCGCCGCCACTGCGTGCCCGTCGTACAATGCCTTGTCGCGGGCCATGACGTTCAGCGACAGATGGCGGGGGTTCATTGGCAGCTCGCCCATGGGCACCACGCCGCTGGGCAGATCCGGCAGATCCGCACTGGTAATAACCGCTTTCACACCGGGCAGGGCGAGCGCGGCCGACGCATCAATGGATTTGATCTTGGCGTGGGCGTGGGGGCTGCGCAGCACCTTGCCGTGCAGCATGCCGGGCAGATCGATATCCGCCCCATACTTGGCCCGGCCGGTGACCTTATCCACCCCGTCGTGGCGGATCGGACGGGTTCCGATGACCTTGAATTTCGCCTCTTGTTGCGCCATTGCTTACCTCCCTTGCATGACAGAAGCGGCGTCTAAGACCGCTTTCACAATCTTATCGTAGCCCGTGCAGCGACACAGATTGCCGGCTAGGGCATAACGCACCTCGTGTTCGCTGGGGTTGGGGTTGCGGTCCAGCAGTGCCTTGGCCGTGACCAGGAAGCCGGGCGTGCAAATCCCGCACTGCAGGGCGGCGTGCTCCAGAAACTTCTGCTGGAGCGGATGGAGCGTATCGCCGTCAGCCAAGCCCTCAACCGTCGTGATCTCCTGGCCTTCGGCCTCAACGCCGAGCACCAGACACGAACACGAGGTACGGCCGTTGATAATCACGCTACAGGCTCCGCAGTCGCCGGTCAGACAGCCTTCCTTCGAGCCGGTAAAACCGAGTTCGTCGCGCAGCACTTCGAGCAAGCTCTGGCGGGGCTCGCACAGGAACTCAGCGACTTCGCCATTGAGTGTCGTTTGAACGTGAACCTTTCTTGCCATATTTCTCCTGCCTTCCTGATTGAGACAGCCGTGCGTCTCGGGGCTCGGGCGATCCCAGGCGGCTGCCCGCCTCGCCCGCCCCCCGCTCACGTCCGGCGTATTACGCCTTTGCGCGGGCTCGCTCGCCCGCCTGTTTCAGCGTCCGGCGCGTCAACACGCCAACCAAATGGGTCCGAAACTCGGCCGTGCCGCGCATATCCGAGATGGGCGTGGCAATGCCCTGGGCCAGCTCGGCCGCCCGCGCGATATTCTCGTCGGTGAACGGCTTGCCAACCAGATAGGCGCTGGCCTCCTCGGCAAACAGATGGGTCGGCGCCACCGCACCCAGGCCAATCCGCGCCGCCGTACAGGTATCGCCGTCGAGCGCCACACACGAGCCAACGCCGACCACCGCAATATCCATCTCGTTACGCGGAATAAAACGCTGATAGCAGTCGGCCGTCTGGCCCTGGGGAGCCGGAATACGGAATTCTACCAAGAGTTCGCCCGCTCCCAGAACAGTCTCGCCCGGACCGGTCACGAAATCTTCAATCGCCACATCCCGCTCGCCGTTCGGGCCGGCGATATGGCAGCTCGCGCCGAGCGCGATGAGAACCGGCGGCGTATCCGCAGCCGGCGAGCCGTTACACAGGTTGCCACCGACCGAGGCCCGGCTCAGAATCTGGTCCGAGCCAATCAGCCCGGCCGCTTCGACCAAGCCCGGATAGTGCTGCTGCATGGTCGCGTCTTCGATGAACTTACAGCAGGGATACGAG
>JAAXHF010000035.1 GCA_012271025.1 Deltaproteobacteria bacterium
CGCTATCGGCCAGGAAGCCCTGTGCGACGATCCGCGCTTTGCGACCAACCCGAAGCGGGTCGAAAACCGAGCCGCCCTCGTAGCCGTGCTTGAAGACCATTTCAAAACCAAGCCAACCCGCTGGTGGAGTCTACGGTTGACGCAGGCAGGCGTGCCGAACACGCGGGTGGACCGCACGGTTAATTTTCAGACACTCCGCACCGACCCCCAAGTCACACGCAATCAGCATATCGTTGACCTGGAGACGCCGCACTGGGGAACCCTGAGCGTCGATGGGCTGCCGTGGAAATTTGAGAAAACTCCGGCTGGTCCGATTCGTCCGGGCGGACTGCAAGGCGAGCAGACCGAGGAAGTCCTGCGCGAGTTTGGGATAGCGGCAGAGACGCCGGATAGGAACGGAAGAGACAAGAGACCGGAGGGGTGATGCCCGGCGCGCTGGATGGTTTTACCATTATTGACTTCACCCAAGGGCTGTGCGGACCGTTTGCCTCCATGCGCCTGGCGGACGCTGGAGCCGAGGTGATTAAAATCGAGCCGCTGAGCGGCGATACCGCGCGGGCTATGGGCCCCCCGTTCATCCAGGACGAGAGCGCGGTCTTCCTGAGTCTCAATCGGAACAAGAAGAGCGTGGCCCTGGATGTCTCCACACAAGACGGCCGAGAGATCGCACGACAACTGATTACCCGGGTCGATGTTGTCCTGGAGGATTTCGGGCCGGGCCAAGCGGAAAAGCTGGGGCTGGACTACGCAGACCTCAGGCGGACGCATGAGACGCTGGTGTATTGCGCAATTAGTGCCTTTGGGGAGGAAGGGCCGCTGCGAGACCAGCCAGGGGCGGAGTTGGTGGTGCAGGCCATGGCTGATTACACCCACTCGCTGGGAAAGATAGGAGAGGCGCCGGTTCGTTTAGGCACGGATGTGGCCAGCCTCAATACCGGCATTATGGCCTCCCAAGCGATAACGGCCGGGCTGTTTCACCGCGTGCGTAAAGGCGAGGGGCAGCGGGTTGCGGTCAGTATGCTGGGGACTCTGCTCCATATGCGCGGCATTATGTGGACATCCATGACGGACCCGGACGAGTGGTACGGTTTCCATCTCGATCATTACACCCGCCCGCCCGACGAAGGCTATAAAACCAAGAACGGTCACGTCTATTTCGGCCTACGCCGGGGCAGTAGCGAGGATTGGGATCGGCTGATGCTGACGCTGGGCTTGACAGACTATATTACTGACCCGCGTTTCCAGGGCTTTGGACGAGAGGCGACCAGCATTGGCCGCTATGCGCCCGAGGTCAAGCCGGTTTGGGAGCGAGCGTTTCAACAGTTAACGAACGCTGAAGTGGTTAAACTCGTCCACGAATTCCACGGGGATGCCGTGCCCTTTAACGATTACCCCACATTATGCGCCCATCCACAGGTGGCCGAACTCGATATCCTGAAAGATGTTGACCACCCGGCGGGGGGGAGCTTTCGGAGCATTGGTCCGGTCTGGCATTTGGCGGATACGCCGGCTGAAATTAAGGCCCCTCCACCGACTCTCGGCCAGCATACGGACGAGGTGCTCTCCGGGCTGGGAATGAACGCGGCAGACCTTCAGCGGCTCAGAGCGGCTAGGGTCGTCGGTTGATGTAGCGGTCGGTCGAGAGGGACTCAAAGAAATCCGGGCCAGTACAGAACCGGCCCGGATACGTGAAGTCGGCCTAAGCGATATAACCGCTCTCGTCGTGGTCGGTCAGGTCGAGACCCTGCTGCTCGCCCTCTTCGCTGATGCGGGCTCCTCCAACCAGGGCGTTGGCGATACCATAGGCGATCACAGAGACCACGCCACTCCAGATGATGGTGACAATAACGCTCTTGACCTGCTCAATGACCTGGGCCATCGTAGATGTGGCTTCGAGCCCGGCACCGCCCATGAATTCGGCTGCGCACAGACCGGTCAGGATCGCGCCGACAATGCCGCCGACGCCGTGCACGCCGAAGACATCGAGGCTGTCATCATAGCCGAAGGACCGTTTTATCGTGGTGGCGGCCAGATAGCAGAAGAAGGCTGAGGCTGCGCCGATCAGGAGCGCGCCCATGGGGCCGGCCGTGCCGCTGGCCGGCGTAATGGCGACCAGACCTGCGATTGCGGCGGTGGCCATGCCAAGAATGCTCGGCTTGCCATGCCTGACCCATTCAATGAGCATCCAGACGACAACTGCCGTGGCGGTGGAGACCTGGGTGACGAGCAGGGCCATGCCGGCGACGCCGTCGGCGGCAAGCTCGCTCCCGGCGTTGAAACCAAACC
>JAAXHF010000308.1 GCA_012271025.1 Deltaproteobacteria bacterium
TACCGCGATATTGACCCGGTGCTCCATGCCAAGCGCGATTACAGCTCGTGTGCCCTGAGCAACGACCTGACTGAGTGCTCTGGCTCTGCAACCCAGCCGAAGGGGACCTTTTCTGATTTCGGCCTGCTGCGGGGTCAGGGCTTGGAGAGCTTTGACTACAAGGTGGAGGGCGACCGCTTCGTACCCCGCCAGGGAACCCTGTTCAACTACGGCCCGTCGAACTATTTTCAGCGTCCCGACCGGCGCTGGACCGCCGGCCTGTTTGCTCACTACGATCTGCACGACCGGGTCGAGGCCTACACCGAGTTCATGTTTATGGACAATCGCTCGGTCGCTCAGATCGCCCCCTCGGGTGCGTTCTTTGTGACCGATACGCTGGGCTGCGGCAACCCATTCCTGTCCCAGCAACAGTTTGAAGCCCTGTGCGGCGCGTATGGATTGACGCGAGACGACCGCCAGCAGGTCTTTATCGGCCGCCGGAATGTGGAGGGCGGGAACCGGCAAAACGACCTGCACCACACCTCGTATCGCGGCGTGTTCGGGCTGCGCGGCGACCTCAATGATACCTGGCGCTACGACCTGTACTATCAATACTCCGAGGTCCGCATGCAGAACACCTATCTGAATGACCTGTCGGTTACCCGGATCAGGCGGTCACTGGATGCAGTCAGAGAGCCCGCAACAGGTCGAATCGTCTGTCGGTCCGTGCTGGATGGCTCCGACCCGAACTGCGTCCCCTGGAATATCTTTCGGGAGGGCGCGGTGACCCAAGAGATGGTCGACTACCTGACGTTGCCCCTGTCCGCCCGCGGGGCGACCGACCAGACGGTCGTATCCGGCTATATCGCCGGGAATCTCGGGCGCTACGGTCTCCGGTCGCCGTTCGCAGCTACGGGCGTGGACGTGGTCCTGGGCGGCGAATACCGCGACGACAATCTCAAGTACAAACCCGACCGGGCCTACCGCAGCGGCGATGGGGCCGGACAGGGCGGCGCCCGTCTGCCGGTCAGCGGGGGATCCGATGTAAAGGAATTTTTTATCGAGGCCGGTATCCCGCTGATCGACGGCGCACGCTTTGCGGAAGAACTGGGGCTGGATGGGGGCTATCGCTATTCCGATT
>JAAXHF010000095.1 GCA_012271025.1 Deltaproteobacteria bacterium
ATTGACTGGACGCAGCCGTTGTCGCTCGACCGTCACGAACAGCGCGCTTTGGCCATGGTGCTGACCCCGATCTATCTGGGTGAGCAAACGGCCATGATTGGGGCGAGCTCGACCATCCCGCAGTGTTTCGCCGCCCATGAGACCGAAGCCCAACTCTATCTCTCCACCTTTCTTTTGGACGAAGCCCGCCATTTCGAGACCTTGACCCGCTTCTATAATACCCTGAACCAGCGTCCGCTCGAAGTCCGTCAGCTCAAAGATATGTTCCGCTATCAGGCGCGCCTGTTCAAATCTCGGGATCGGATTGAATGGCTGTGGGGGATACTGCTCAGCGACATTCTGGCCCGCCATTTCTACAGCATCCTGGCAAAAGCCCACCCCACCTCTCTCTTTGCCTCCATCGCGAATCGTATCTTACGCGACGAGGCCCGCCATCTGGCATTTGCCGAGCTCTATTTGCGTGCGGTGTTGGAACGTGAACCTCAGTTCGGTCCGGTCTTTCTCAAGATGCGAGACGAACTACTACGGCTGATGGAGGCGATGTACGAGGCCCTGAAAGCCGAGGCGCTGCTGATCGGCATTGATGGGCAGACTTTGTTCGGGAAGGTCAAGCGGGACATTGAGAACAAGGCCCGGCGGCTTCACCTCTCCGAAGCAGAAAGCCCGACAGAAGAATGAGTCGGCCGGCCCCACCGACTAAAAATGCCTCCGCTGCGCGTTTCCCCCGTTGGCCGCGAGGCAATACGTCCCAATGGATTGCCGAACGCCAGGAACGCCTGCGGACACTGGCCCACTGGGATGCTGAATGCCAGCACGTGTTAGACGGCCAACTCGATGCGCTGACCCCCTTCCAGGAATGTCTGACCGGCCAGATGACGCTGCCCGTTGGTGTCGTCGGGCCGCTGACATTGAACTGGGGCCAGTACGAACTCGACCGGCAGGGACAACTGCACGAGCGCGGCCGCCAGGAAGACCGGGTTTTTGTGCCTCTGGCCCATACCGAAGGCGGGCTCTCGGCATCGATTCAACGCGGAGTGACTGCCGTGGCGCTGGCCGGGAGTGTCCGCACCTATGTGCTGGCCGACCGGATTACCCGAGATTCGTGCTTTGTGTTCTCTTCTACGCAAGAGGCGCTCAGTTTGGCTGATTGGGTCGCAGCGCATGCCGAGGATATGGCCACCTGGCTCAAAGACGCCGCCCACCCCTCGCTCTCGGATCATTTGCTCAGCCGCCATGCGGTGCTGCATGAGGTGCAGACCCATGTGGTCGGCCCCATGTGTCACGTCTTATACCGTTTCACAACTGGTGACGCCTGTGGGCCCAATATGATGACGCGCAACGCCTATGCGCTCAACCATGCCTATATTAGCGAGCGCTTTCCAGCCGAGTCCGGCATCAGGCCGCTGCGTGTATTTCTCGAAGCCAATATGGGAGGCGATAAAAAACCGAGTCATGCCTTTTTCCAGTTTCCTGGGCACGGCAAGGTCGTCCATGCCGAAATCACCCTGCCCAACGCGGTTCTGCGCCGAGTCCTGCGCGTTGAGGCTACGGACATCCTGGCCCTGGAACATGCCGGACTTCACGGCGCGCACGCGAGTGGCATGCAGTCTTTTGCCTTTACTCCGGCCTCAGCCATCGCGGCTATTTTTGCCGCCACTGGCCAGGACCTGGGTATGGTCGGTACGAGCAGTATGGCGCAGGTGACGGTCAGCCCGGTCAGTGCCGGCCTGCACCTTTCCATTCGGTTTGCCGGCTTAGAGGTGGGCACGCTCGGGGGGGGGACGAGCCTGCCGCACGCCCGCTCGTATCTGCAACTGATGGACTGCCGGGGAGAGGGCAGGGTGTACCGGTTTGCCCAAATCATTGCGGCAACCGCCCTGTGCCTCGAACTCTCAGCCTCGGCCAGTATGGCCGCGAATGGGAGCCGGAATTTTCTGCAAGCCCACCTTGAGCGCGGCGGACTGCGAGCGGACGAGTAAAGACGAGAAGCCGGATGCCCACGGCCCGCCTTATTGTCAACCCGACCTCGGGGGGAGGCCGGGGAGCGAGGATTGCCCGCCAAGCCAGCCTGGAACTACAACGGCGTGGATGCCCACATGAAGTGCTGTATAGCAGCTCGCCAACCGACCCTGGTGTCTTGGCCCATCAGGCAGTGGCCGCTGGCTGCACGCTGGTGGTCGGCGTGGGTGGCGA
>JAAXHF010000352.1 GCA_012271025.1 Deltaproteobacteria bacterium
GTCACCGCCAAGTGCTACGGAGGGGATATTACCCGTAAGCGAAAACTGCTAGAAAAGCAAAAAGAGGGGAAGCGGCGTATGAAGCAAGTCGGACGGGTTGAGATTCCCCAGGACGCTTTTCTGGCCCTGTTGCGGGTTGGCGAAAAAGGGGAACGATGATGACCACCTCGTCGAGCAGAACTCCTCGTTTACCTTTTGCCAACGGTCTGTGCCGGGGGCGCTAGGCGGGCTATGGCCAAGCACAAACCGTCCGCACGGGTCGCCCTTGAGCCGGACCCTCCGACTGCCGGAGACAAGCCGGTGTCCGCCTCGCGGGCTCGGCTCAGGCAAAAGTCCGTTGTTCGGGAATACACCGAAGCCCTGCTGGTGGCCCTGCTGCTGGCCCTGTTCATCCGCAGCTTCATCGTCCAGGCCTTTAAAATCCCCTCGGGTTCGATGCTGACGACCCTCCAGGTCGGCGATCACATCCTGGTCAACAAGTTTCTGTACGGGCTGCGTCTGCCGTACCCTATCGATCTGCCCATCGTCCAGTGGGGGCAACCCCGGCGCGGTGACGTGATTGTCTTTGTCTACCCCAAAGACAGCACCAAAGACTTCATCAAACGGGTGGTGGCGGTTGGTGGAGATACGGTCGAGATCCGCCGTAAACAACTGTTCATCAACGGCCGGCCGGCCGACGACCCGTACGCCACCTTCGCCGAAGCCGATCAGGAACGGCCGGGACCGCGCGATAACGTCGGGCCGATTCGCGTCCCGGCCAACCGGCTGTTCGTGATGGGTGATAACCGCGACCACAGCCACGACAGCCGGTTTTGGGGCTTTGTCGATGTGCACGATGTCAAGGGCAAAGCCTTTCTGATCTACTGGTCCTGGGACGGGGCCGACCGCTGGGTGCGCTGGGAGCGCCTGGGGTCGCTGATTTACTAGGGTGGTGCGTGATGAGTCGGCTCGATGAGTTGCTGCTGGCGACCGGTAAGCTGTCCTCCGACGATCTGCGTCGGGTCCAGCTGGTCCAGCAGGAACGTGGCGAACCCATGGAGCGTCTGCTGCTCGAACTCGGCTTCATGTCCGAGGACGATCTGCTGCCCGTGCTGGCCGACTACTACCGGGCACCGCTGATCGGAGTGCGCGACTTTCCGCAAGATCCTCCCGCCCTCGACTCCATTAACCCGGCCTATTTTCGCCAGGCACGCATCTGCCCGCTGCGTGTCGAGGACGGCCAGCTCGTCGCCGCCATGGCCGACCCGGGGGATGTCGACGTGGTCGAAGCCCTGGAGAAGGCGACCGGTCTGCGTGTGGTGCGCCGGCTGGCGCGCGAACGTGAGCTGCTCGACGCGCTGAGCGCCTACGACACCGAGGGCGACGGGCCGCCCGACGGCCTGGAAGCGGACAACGGAGAGGGCGGCTATCTCGAAGAGGATCAGGACGTTGTCGCCCACCTGCGCGACCTGGCCAGCGAGGCCCCGGTCATCCGCCTGGTCAACGTCATGATCTCTCGGGCGATGGAGCAGCGGGCCTCGGATATCCATATTGAGCCGTTTGAGAAGGAACTGCGTGTCCGCTACCGCATTGACGGCATCCTGCACGATATTGAGTCTCCGCCGCGCTGGATGCAGGCCGCCCTCATCTCGCGCGTCAAGCTGATGGCCAAGCTGAATATCGCCGAACGCCGCCTGCCCCAGGACGGGCGGATCAAGCTGCGCATGCTAGGCCGTGAGGTGGACCTGCGGGTCTCGACCCTGCCGACGCTGTACGGGGAGAGCGTTGTGCTGCGTATTCTCGACCGCTCCAGCATTACGCTCAGCCTCGAATCCTTAGGCTTCCCGACCGATACCCTGGAGTTGTTCGAGGCCATGATTGCCAAGCCCTACGGCATGATCCTGGTGACGGGACCGACCGGCAGCGGAAAGACGACCACACTGTACGGGGCTTTGGACAAAATCAACTCTCCCGACAAAAAGATCATTACCATCGAGGATCCGGTCGAGTACCAACTGAGCGGTGTCAACCAGGTCCACGTCAAACCCCAAATCGGTCTCAGCTTTGCCTCGGGGCTGCGTTCCATCGTGCGCCAGGACCCGGACGTCATCATG
>JAAXHF010000370.1 GCA_012271025.1 Deltaproteobacteria bacterium
CCGAGTACGAGCCGCTGTGGGCCGCGCTGGAGGAGATCGACTATCCAGTCTCGATTCATATCGGGACGACCGGTGAGCCTGTCTACGACAACTTTGTCAAGCTGGGCATTGGTGTCGGGGTGGTGCAGGCCAAGATCGTGACCGGCGAGCTGGGCATGGCCGAACTGATCTGGGCCGGCATCCCGCAGCGCTATCCCAAACTGCGCTTCATCATCGCCGAGGCCGGGATCGGCTGGATCCCGACCGTGCTGGGCTTCATGGATCACTGGTGGACGGATCATCGCCGCTGGATGGAGCCGCCGCTGGAGGAGCCGCCGAGTTTCTATTTCAACCGCCAGTTCTGGGCTACGTTTGAGGAAGACCGGTCCGGGATCATCCTGGCCCGCGAGGGGCTGGTACCGATGGATCGGTTGATGTGGGGCTCGGACTATCCCCATACCGAGGGGACCTTCCCGTACTCGCAGGAAGCGATCAGCCGGGACTTTGCCGGGCTGCCGGAGGCCGATGTGCATAAGCTGGTGGTGGGCAACGCCGCCGAGCTGTACCGGCTCGGCTAGGGCTGTCTCAGACGACGGTCGGGGCATATCCGCCCCGGCCGTACACACAAAGGAGGGCTCCAGCATGGCCTCAGTCGTGGAAGAAAAAGAAGCCATTCGTGATGTCTTGTCGGCCTACTGCTTTTATGTTGACGGCGGCGAGTTCGACAAATGGGCTGAGCTGTTCAGCGAGGACGCGCTGTTTGACGCCGGACCTCGGGGCAAAGTCCAGGGCCGGGCGGCGCTCCGGGATTTCATTGCCAAGGCGGTGCCCACCCAGGGCGAAGGACCGGCTCGCAAACACTGCACCATGAACAGCATGATACAGGTCAACGGCACGGAGGCCAAAGCCGACAGCTATATCATCGTGGTGCGCGAGGGCGAGCAGGGCATTCTGACCTCACTGGCCGGGCGCTACGAAGACCTGCTGGTCAAGCAGGGAGACACGTGGCGGTTCAAGGTCCGCAAAATTCACTTCGATATCGCCGGCGACCTGGGGCTCAAACAGTCCTGAGACGAGCCGGCTGACGGAAACTCCTCCTCAGCCAAGCGAGAGCAGCCCGGTGGATTGTCCCAGTGGCCACCGGGCTGACTCATCAGGCATCCGGCAAAAGGCTGACGTCCAGTCGGTCTTCCTCCTGTATTCGCCACCAGTCCACCTCTTCATCGGCCCACGGCCGGTGTATGAGCAGTTCGTCCGCCTCATCGAAGGCGTGGTACACCAACTCGGGTTCTCTCTCCGCCCCATCGTTCTGGACCACGATGACATCTTCTCCGTACATCAGCCAGCTGAGCCGCAGCAGATATCTGCTCAGGGCAGTGTCGTGGAGGGAGCGGATATTGTCTCTGGTGCGGTGCCGTGCAAAGTCTGTTGCGGTCTGGAGCGAACCAAAGCCCGCAAAACACAGCTTTGCCTTGGGCCGGACATAGTTGAAGAGGTCGGACACGACGACGAGCGGACCTGACGATGTGGCTGAAAGGGCGGCCTGGCCGGCGTTCAGGCGCGCTTCGAGCGGCAGGCAGCGGCGCTTGGCCTCCAGCATTTCGATGGAGACGATCATCAGGGTGGCGACCTCGTCTGAGGCGTGTGGCAGACGGACGCGAGCCTGAAGATCGCGGTGTCCGTCTGGAGCCGGATGCTTGAAGCGGTCGTCTTCGGCCATGACCTCCCCGTGCAGCGCTTGCACCGCGTCTGCCAAGACCGCGTAGACCGTCCGTGCGTCATCGACCGGAATCGCGATACGGATCCGATCCACCAGACGCCTGGCGTCTCCATTGCAGCACAGGCCGATACGCTCTCGAACTCTGTGCTGGTCCAGGATAAATGGATTGTCCGGCCCGAGGGCGGCTTGCCCGGCCATGATTTTTCTCTGACAAAAAGAAACGGGGAACCGGTCTGAGTCCGGTTCCCCGTGGTCTCGCTCAAGCTGGGCAGTGCCCAGCCCGTCCGGTCTAGAACTGGTTGCAGCGGACCAGCTTGCCCGGCAGCGCGCCGGTGCTCTGGCCGTCCTCGAAGGTCACGTCGCCGTTGACCATGATCCAGCGATAGCCGTCCGCTCCCTGGACCCGCCGCCAGTTGTTGGGCGGCACGTCGTGCAGGATTTCGGTCGGCTTGACCGCGAGTTTCTCGAGGTCATAGACCAGAATGTCGGCCGCCATGCCCTCCCGCAGACAGCCCCGGTCCCTGAAGCCTGCGGTCCAGGCCGGCAGGTAGCTCAGATGATGGTGAGCCTGCTCCAGGGTGATGGTCTCGGTATCCCGCACCATCCAGGTCAGCAGGTCGGTGACATACGCGCCCAGGGTCTGGAACTTGGTGTGCGCCCCACCGTCGGAAAAACCGGCGACCGTGCGGTGGCTCAGGAGTTCCTTGCAGTACTCGGGGTTCTGGTTGCGCATCGGGGTCAGCCACTCGGTCTTCCAGTTGTCGGCGGCCGAGATGTCGAGCAGGGTATCGACGACATGCTTGTTCTCTTCGCGGGCGATGTCTCCGACCATACGGTCCCGATACTTCTCGCTCATCTCCTCGCTTTCCACCTTGCGGCAGATGAAGGTGGCGATGTCACCCAGTGCCTTGGGCTGCTTGGTGCGGTCGTACTCGGCCTTCATGGACTGGCGCAGGTCGGGGTTGGCGAGTTTGATCTTGCGCTCCTCCTCGGTGCCCAGGGTCGCCTCCCGCCAGGCGTCCACATTGTCAAACAGGTTCCACTCGTCCGAGAACGAGAAGCGGAAATCGAGCCGCTTGGTCAGGCCGTGGGCGACCAGCGGCACGCCCTGCTTGTTGTACTCGTCCACCACGCTCAGCATGGTCCGGAACACCTCGGGCTTCTCGTCGGTGACCAGCACGGCGTTAAAGATCAGCGGGTTCTTGGCCAACGCGGCCAGCTGTCCGCCAAAGCTCATATCGCGGCGGTTGCCCTCGACGCCTTCGTCAATGGCGCCCGAGTTCTGGGCGTACTGGATGGTGCCCCGGTCATACTTGCTCATCGCCTTGGCCAGCTGCTGGTAGAACTCGTCCGACATCATGTCCGAGACCATCAGGGTGCCGTCGTAATCCCGCTGGACCGACGCGCCGTAGCCGGTCAGGCGCTGGGCCGCCCAGCCGTTGGCCCCGACCGCCATCGACTCGTCAAGGATGCGGATGATCTCCTGCATCTCGGTCTCGTTGGGCTGACGGCTCTTGGCCTGATCCCAGCCGCCCATCACATAGCTGACCAGCGGGGTGACCGGCACGAGCTGGATCATGTTGATGCCCTTGGGCAGGCTGTCGATGTGATCCATCCACTCGGGGAAGGTTTCCCACGAGAAGGGCATGGTCGCCTTCATGGCGTCAAACGGGATGGCCTCGTTGCGCTCCATGGAGTACATCGAACGGTCGGCGTCCTTGTGATGGACCGGCGCAAAACCGAAGCCGCAGTTGCCGTTGGTGACCGAGGTCACGCCGTGCCAGCTGCCGATTGTGCAGTACGGGTCCCAGTGCAACGGCGCGTCGTAGTGGGCGTGCAGATCGACCGCGCCCGGCGCGACAATCATGCCCGAGGCGTCGAGAACCTTGGCGCCCTCGTTGGTGTTGATCTTGCCGATTTTGGCGATCTTGCCGTCCTTGATCCCGATGTCGCCACGGAACGGCGGCACCAGGGTACCATCGACAATCGTCCCATCCTTAATAACCGTGTCAAACTGTGGCATAGGCCCCTCCTTAATGGTTGATAGATTGCTCTTCTCGGCTCCTCAATATCCCCTGTTCAGGTACGATACGCCGCTTTCTGTTTCAAATGCAAGGCTTGAGGCATTCCCCCTCGGGCCTAATTCCCGGACACTGAATCCACTCGGCCGAACAGGTCTGAGAGCCGCCGCACGTCCTCTTCGATAAGCGGCGGTTTGAGCAGCGCGGCGACATTGGCCTGCAGGTGTTCGAGCTTGCCGGTGCCGGTCAGCACCACGTCGATGCCGGGCTCGTGGCGGCAGTAGCGGTAGGCGGCCTCGGGCAGGCTGGCCGCTTTGCCCCTCTGGGTGAGAAAGCCGAGCGGCTCGGCCGCCCCAGCCACCTCGGCGGCCAGCTGACCGCTGTCCTTCAGCTCGGCCAGCACGGCCCTGAGCCGGGCCGTTTGGCTGAGGGCCGTGCGCACGGCAAACATGCCCAGCACCCCGATGTTATGGGCCTGGGTGTGGGGAAACACGCGGCTGCGGGCGGACTGGTTCAGCAGGCTGAAGCCGACCATCATGACATCCCAACAGTCCGCCCGCACCGCCTGTTGCAGCGTCTGGTGGCCGGAGTCACGGCTGAACGCCTCGGTGATGCCGATACAGCGCAGCTTGCCCTGCTCGCGCAGGCTGGTCAGGACTGGAACGAGGACCTCGTGGGCAAAGCGGTACTGCTCGGGCCGTACGCCGTGCAGAAAGTAGATATCGACGTAGTCGGTCCCGAGCCGTTGCAGGCTGTGCTCCAGGCCGCGTCTGAAGGCACCGGCCGGATCGGGATGGTCGGGAGCCGGCAGCAGTTTTTTGGTCGCAATGACGACCTGATCGCGCCGAACGTCCCGGAGCGCCTTGCCGACGATGGCTTCGGTGCCGTAGGCCTCGGCCGTGTCGATCAGATTGATGCCCAAATCCAGGGCCTGGCGTACTACGGCGATTGATTCCTGCTCACTGTTGCCGGTGGCCGTGCCGAGGCGGCTGTGCCCGCCGCAGCCCAGGCCGGCGATGCTGACCCGCAGGCCGCTGCCTCCCAGACTGGTGTATTCCACGTCGGTGTCTCCTGAAATGAGAAGCGGATCACGCGGGATGATCCGCACTCCCGGGTTTACTTGAAAAACCGATCATACCACTCAAGCGCCAGCCGAGACGAGGTCTCGAACCACTGGCCCTCGTAGATCTCATAGTGGGTGATGGGCAGGACCTCCAGCTTCTTGGGCTCCTTGGCCCGTTCGTACAGTTTCCGATAGCCATCAATTGGGCAAATGGAGTCCTTCTCCGCCCCGATCAGCAACAGCGCTCGGGGCGAGATCCGTTCGACCACGTCAATCGGCTTGTATTCCAGGGTTTTTTCGGCCGTTTCCCAGGACAGCTCACACCGCATATGGGGAAAGGCTTCGAGTGCCTTTGGTAAAAAGGCGCGTGACTGGGGGTCTCGCAGGGACAGTTCCAGGGGATCGAGCTGCTGACCCTGGCCGGTCAGGACACGCTGCCGTCGGTCCTCTTCCAGGGTCTGGGCCAGCTCAAGCCGTTCACCATAGGAGCGGACATCGTTGATGAACCGCTCTCCATCGCCAAAGCCGACCTGGCCAACCGCGACTTTGACCCGCTCGTCGACCCCGGCCACATACGGGGCGTGTCCACCCCCAAAACTCGTGCCCCACACCCCGATCCGGTCGGGGTCGACCTCAGCCTGGGCTTGGAGAAAGGTGATCGCACTACGGATATCGTCGATCTGCTCCAGGGGAAGCAGCCGCCATTTGGCTCCCTCGCTGCCGCCAAACCCCCGGTAGTCAAACCCCAGGGCAACATAGCCGGCAGCGGCAAAGACCTTGGCGTAGTCCGGCAGCACCACCTCGCGCACACCGGTAAACCCGTGGCACAACACGATACCTGGTCGTTTCTCGCCGCTGCGTACATCACTCGGGAGAAAGAGGTCGCCTTCCAGGCGGCTGCCCTCACTGTAGAAATGGACGACGCGCTGTTCCATGATAGCCCTCCTTAGGCTTTGTACTGCTGTGTTGGCTTCATCGGCGTGTTCGGCCGGACGATAGCAAGGAGTAGCGGGATGACACCGCTGAAACGGACGGACCGGTGGTGTCTCCGAACAACGACCCTCATTTCCCCTAGTCCCGTTGTCCAACAGTTGTCAACCTGCATACAGCCGCCGAGTTACGTGAAACGGTATGGATGTTGTGAGTGCTGCAATCCGTGATGAGCCAAACGCTCGGCACGTACCTCAGCGCCGCGCCAAAAATCCGTGCTGACCTCTGTTCATCGTCGCCCAGGCGGGTTATACAAGTGACGGGACGACACCCGCCGCGTCGTGCGTGATGCCTGCCCCCACCCCGTCCACCTCTGCCTGCTGACGCGCCACGTTTTGTCTGAAGTTCAATAAGGAGGGAGCGTATGAGTTATGACCTGCTGATCAAGAACGGCCGGATCTATGACGGCTCCGGGACCGACAGCTATGGCGGCAACATCGGGGTCAAGGCCGGCCATATCGTTGCCGTCGGAGAAGTCGACGGCCAGGCCACACACACGATTGATGCCGACGGCTTGGCCGTGACCCCCGGCTTTGTTGACGTGCACACCCATTACGACGCCCAGGTCTTTTGGGACCCACTGCTCACCTCGTCGTGCTGGCACGGTGTCACCAGCCTGGTCATGGGCAACTGCGGCCTGGCCTTTGCCCCGTGCAAGCCCGAACACCGCGATCCGCTGATGCATATTTTCTCACGGGTGGAGGGCCTGGACTTCGAGACCCTGGAGAAGGGCGTGCCGTGGAACTGGACCTCGTTTCCTGAATACCTGAACGCCGTCGAGGGCATGAACCCGGGCCTGAACGTCGCGGTTCTGATGGGCCACTCGCCGCTGCGCATGTATGTCATGGGCACCGACGCGATTGAGCGGGCGGCGACTGCGGACGAGGTGGAACAGATGAAAGAGCTGGTCCGCCAGGGCATGCGGGCCGGTGCTGCCGGCCTGTCGGTGTCGCGCTCTCCGGTCCAGGTCGGCGACCACGGCGAGCCCATGCCGGGCAAGGTGGCCGAAGACGCAGAGCTGTTTGAGGTGTGCAAGGCGGTCGGCGAGTTCGGTCGGGGCTTTTTCGAGTTCAACCCGCGGGTCTTGATCTATGAAAAAGACAAGGCCGAGCGCGACCGGGACTTGGCCCTGCTCAAGGCGATCGCCAAGGAGACCAAGCTGCCCACCACCTGGATTGGTCTGATCCACCAGTGGGACCAGCCCGAGCTGTGGTCGGAGCTGATGGGCGAGCTTGACGGCGCCTTCAGGCAGGGGCTGCCGATCTATCCCCAGGCCAGCTGTCGGCCGATCATGTTCCGTTTTTCGCTCAAGAATATCGCGACGATTTTTGACGACCTGCCGAACTGGAAGCGGGTCCACTTCCTGACCGCAGAAGAGCGCAAGCGGCATTTCCGCGACCCGGCCATGCGCAAAGACCTGCGCTATGACCTGATCGACGACCCCACCCCGCGGGCCTTCTCCAAGCGCTGGGATCTGATGTACGTCAACGAGGTCAAGCTGGACAAGAACCGGGCGCTCGAAGGCAAGAGCGTCGCCGACATTGCCGCCGAGCAGGGCCGGGATGTCTTCGACGTGTTCATGGATCTGTCGCTGGAAGAAGACCTGGATACCCAGTTCATCACCCCCCTGGCCAACGGCGACGAGGAGGCGGTCAGCCAGATCATCAACTATCCGCCCTCGCTGGTGTCGCTGTCGGACGGCGGGGCGCACGTGCAGTTCATCTGCGACACGGCCTATCCCTCATACCTGCTGGGCCACTGGGTGCGGGAAAACCGGGCGATGAGCCTGGAGAAGGCGATCAAGGTCTTGGCCGCCCATCCGGCCGCGACCCTGGGGCTCAAAGACCGGGGCATGATCCGTCCCGGCATGGCGGCCGATATGGCGATCTTCGACCCGGACACCATTCGTCCCCTGGAGCCCCACAAGGTGAGCGATCTGCCGGGCAACGGGCCGCGCCTGGTCCAGGAGTGCGAGGGCATGCACTACACGGTCGTGAACGGGCAGGTGCTGGTCAAAGACGGCAAGCACACCGGCAGTTATCCCGGCCGGGTCCTGCGCGGGGTTGAGGGCCTGTAGAGACACAACAGACAGTCGAGTGAAAGGAGGGTGCAGTCATGACGGACTATCGGATTTTTTCAGCGGACTCCCATTTTGTGGAGCCGGTCAACATGTGGGCGGAGCGCATGGATGCCAAGTTCCGGGATCGGGCGCCGCACACGATTCAGGGCCATGACGGCCAGGACGGTGAGTTTTTTGCCTGCGAGAACATCAATCCGGTGGCGGTAGCCGGATTTTTCGGCTCGGGCAAGACGGCCGAGGAGTTGCCGGAGCACATCAAGCGCGGCTTTGACGTAGCGCCCAAGAGTGTCTGGGACCCGGCCGAGCGGCTGAAAGAGCAGGACGCCGACGGGGTCAGCGGCGAGGTCTTATACCCGTCGATGGGCATGCTGCTGTTCGGCCTCGACGACGCCGAACTCCGGGCGTCGTGTTTCCGGGCCTTTAACGACTGGGCGGCCGAGTATTGCAGCTATAATACCCAGCGTCTGGTCGGTGCCGGGGTGGTCGAGTTGGAGGACATTCCGACTGCGGTCGCCGAGCTGGAACGGATCGCCAAGAAGGGGCTGCGCGGCTCGCTGATCTGGGGCGCGCCGCCCGAGGACCGGCCCTACAGCCTGCCCGACTATGACCCGTTCTGGGCTGCGGCTCAGGATTTGCAGATACCCTTAAGCCTCCACATTCTGACCGGCCGGGGTGGGGTGCAGTTCGACCTGCGCCGGGTGCTGTACGGCTACATGAAGCTGCCGCAGGAAGTCCAGCTGACCTTTGCCGATATGATTGCCGGCGGCGTGTTCGAGCGCTTCCCCCGCCTCAAGGTCGTCTCGGCCGAGAACGACGTGTCGTGGATTCCGCACTTCCTGTATCGGCTGGACCATGCCTACGATCGGCTGCGGCATCTGCAGGGCTTGACCTTGTCGATGCTGCCGAGCGACTACATGCGGCGCAATATGCTGGCCACCTTCCAGTTTGAGAGCGCCAACGTGGAGTTCACCCGCCAGATCTACGGCGCCGACAACATCGCCTGGTCGTCCGACTATCCGCACACCGACTCGACCTGGCCGCGCTCCAAGGAATTCCTGTCCGAGGCGCTCAAGGATGTGCCCGAGGACGGCATGCGGAAGATCGTGGGCGAGAACGTCATCAACTTCTACGGTCTCAACTAACCTCTCAGGCAGACAAAGGGGCGGCCGTCCGGTCGCCCCGGTCCAACACCGCCAACACTGCTCAGAGCCGCAGGCTGCCCTCCACACAGGTCACCGACGCCCCACCGAGCTGTATGGTGCGCTCGGGCAGGCTGACCGCGATATGGACAAAGCCGTCCCGGCCCAGTTCGTGACCCTGGCTGGCTACATAGTTCGGGCCGGTCGTCCCGAGCTGGTCGGAATGGGCCAGGAAGGCCGCCACGCTGGCGTTTCCGCTGCCGCACACCGGATCCTCCGGGACGTTCTGGGCCGGGGCGAAGGAGCGGGTATAGACCGCACTCGGGCCTCCGCCGGTCAGGCCGAAGACGGTGATGCCGGTCAGGCCCAGGGCGTGGCTCAGCTGCGCCACGGCCGCCGGGTCGGGCTCCAGGCCGTGGACCGAGGCTGCGCTGTCCAGCTGCACGATCAGCCACACCGGGCCGACATCAACGCGGAGCGGGACCGGCTCGGGCGGCAGCTCCAGTCCAAGAGCCACAGCCAGCGCGGCATGCCGGGCTGGATCACAGGGCGTGACTGTGGCCGTCGGGGTCTGGACGAACAGGTGGCGGGTGTCGCCCGCCCGCTCGACGCGTACGGGCAGCAGACCGGCCTCACACTCCTGAACAAAGTGTGAGCGCTGCGGCTTCACCAGACCGCTCTCCAGCACGGCGTGGGCACTGCCGATACTGGGGTGGCCGGCGAACGGCAGCTCGCCCTTGGGGGTGAAGATGCGCAGCCGGTAATCCGCCTCGGCCCGGGTCGGAGACCACCTTCGTGCTGGTATAGACCGCACTCGGGCCTCCGCCGGTCAGGCCGAAGACGGTGATGCCGGTCAGGCCCAGGG
>JAAXHF010000709.1 GCA_012271025.1 Deltaproteobacteria bacterium
GAACCGGTTTTTGAGACCGCTTCTAACGATGCCCCACGGTTCTCGCAGCCACAGACCAATAACAACCAGCGTATCCAAGGGGGCGTAGACGAGATCGGCGATCTTCCAACTCAGGGGCGCGTCCGCCCAACTCAGCTCTCCGAACCCCAGCAGGTTTGCATAATGGACACACCCGCCAAAAACATAAAACACCGCAACAACACGCAGAAAGGTGCCCATCCATGGCCGCCGAGCCGTGTTACGCAGGCTAGCTGTCAGTCCGGTTGGCACGGCCTCCTCTTTCACTGTGTCTGACATCCCCCTCAAAGGCTGATCGGCTCTTCAGTCCGAGCGGGAAATTTCTTCCTGTCGAAATATAGGATAAACACACCTGCGATAGCAAATACCCGCTGGGGAGGAAACATGAGCAATCCAGTCAACCCGCAACTCCGGTTCGGCCTGTGGTACGATTTCCGTAATCCGCCGGCCTGGAAACGGCCCTACGACCAGATCTACGGCGAAATCCTCGACCAGATCGTGTGGGGCGAGGACAACGGCTTTGACGACGTGTGGCTGTCTGAGCACCATTTTATTGATGACGGCTACTCCCCAGCCCTGATGCCGATTGCCGCCGCCATTGCCGCCCGGACCACAAAGATTCGGATCGGCACCAGCGTCATGCTGCTGCCCTTTCACAATCCCGTCCGTCTGGCCGAAGACGCGGCAACCGTCGACGTCATCTCCGGCGGACGCCTGGAGCTCGGAGCCGGGGTAGGCTACAAGGTCGAGGAGTTCGAAGGCTTTGCCGTATCGAGCAAGGAGCGCGGGGCGCGGACCAACGAGTGCCTGGAAATCCTGGCCCGTCTGTGGCAGGGCGAAACCCTGAGCTTCAAGGGCACGTACTACGAGGTCAACAAGGTCAGGCTGACGCCCGAGCCGATTCAAAAACCGCGCCCGCCGCTGTGGGTCGGCGGCTTTACCCCACCTGCCCTGCGCCGGGCGGCAAAATACGGCGACGGCTATATCGGCGTCGG
>JAAXHF010000227.1 GCA_012271025.1 Deltaproteobacteria bacterium
AACCTGAGACAGGAGGAGTGTATGAAACTGCTGGCCTTCATGGGTGTCGGCAAAATCGGCGTGGTGGACAGGCCGATACCCGAACCCGGTCCGAACGATGCGGTCATCAAAACGACCGCCTCGCTGATCTGTACCTCAGACGTCCATAACGTACGCGGGACGATCCCCCTGCCCGAAGGCCGTGGCCTCGGCCACGAGAGCGTTGGCACGGTCTACAAGCTCGGCGCCCAGGTGCGTCAGCACAAGGAGGGCGACCGGGTGGCGGTCAGCGCGATCACGCCGTGCGGTCGCTGTCAGCACTGCCAGCGGGGCTTCAGCTCGCAGTGTGGCGGGATGCTGGGCGGCTATAAGTTCACCAACGAGCGCGACGGCAACCTGGCCGAATACTTCCTGGTCAACGACGCCGACTACAATCTGGCGCCTATTCCGGACACCCTCAGCGACGAGCAGGCTCTGTACACCACGGATATGATGTCAACCGGTCTGGCCGGGGCCGAGCACGCCGACGTTCCGGTCGGCGGCACGGTCGCCGTGTTCGCCCAGGGACCGGTCGGCCTGTGCGCAACCGCAGCCTCACGCCTGGTCGGAGCCGGGCTGGTGATTGCGGTTGAGTCCAAGCCCGACCGCCAGGAGTTGGCCAAACGCATGGGCGCGGACCTGATTGTCGATCCCAGCCAGGGCGACGCGGTTGAGCAGATCATGGATCTGACCGACGGGCTGGGAGTGGACTCGGCCATTGAGGCGGTCGGCCTGCCGGTGACCTTTGAGAACTGTATCAAGGCGACCAAACCGGGCGGGGTGATCTCCAACATCGGCTACCACGGCGAGGCGGGCGACTCGCTGCGCATTCCCCTGCCCGAGTTCGGCCTCGGCATGAGCAATAAAACGATTCGGACCGCGCTGTGTCCGGGCGGCCGGGAGGTCACCAGCCGTTTGCTGCGCCTGCTGGAGACCGGTCGGATCGATCCGACCCCGTTGACCACCCACCGCTTTCCGTTTGCCGAGATCGAGACCGCCTTTCACATGATGGAGACCAAGGCCGATAACATCATCAAGCCGCTGATCAGTTTCTAAGCGCTTCCATGGCGGTCGCACGTGTCAGCCGCCCGGGTAGGCGCTTAGGCTTGTTCCTGAGCTGTGCGGTGGGGTGTCTGCTGACGGTCGTGGCGGCGGCCGAACAGCGGCTGGAGGACGGTCTGGCCCTGCTGGAGCAGCAACGCTGGGTCGAGGCCCAACAGGTTTTTTCCGAGCGGCTACGCCGCTCCCCGAGCGACGCGCAGGCACACTTTTACCTGGGGCAGATCGCCTTCAGCCAACACGACTACGACACCGCCGTCGCCCGGTTCGAGACCGCCGTCGCCCTTCGGAAGCACGACGCCAGCTTTCATATGTGGCTCGGCCGCGCCTACGGTCGTCAGGCCGAGCACGCCGCTGTCTGGCGGCAGGTCTGGCTGGCCCGAAAAGTGCGCCGACAGTTCGAGACCGCAGTGGCGCTCGACCCGGACAGCGTTGCCGCGCGCTGGGATCTCATGGAGTACTATGCGAAGGCGCCCGGTTTCTTGGGTGGGAGCCGGGATAAGGCCAAAATCCAGGCGCGGGAGATAGCGCGGCGTGATGCCGCTGAGGGGAAGGCAGCCTGGCGACTGATTGCCGAGACCGAATAGGGCACACAGTCCGTGCCGCCGTCCGTCCGCCTCAGGCGGACTTTGCACGCTGACGCATGGGCGCGTTGATGACCACCTCGGCCGGATTGTTTTCGTGTACGAAGTCAATCCGGACATTGTCCGAGTCAACCGGCAGATGGCGACTGATGGTGGCCAGAATATCCTGGCGGAGAGCCTGCATCTGTTCGGGCGACAGCCCGAGGCGGTCGGAGACCAGAACGGTGAGCAGCCGATGCTTTGCCTGTTCTTTGCTCCCGCTCGAGCCCAAGAGCCGCCGGATAAACCTGTTCAGGGCCATAACTCATCTCCTAAACAAGAAATTCCCGAGTCGCTGCATCACCCCTTGGTGTCCGTTCAGCTCTGGAATCGGTACGTCCTCGCCGAGCAGGCGCCGGACGATACGATTATAGGCCTGTCCCGATGCGGCGCGTTCATTCAGGACGACCGGCGCGCCTCTGTTGCCGGCGACAACGACTTCTTCGTCTTCGGGGACAATGCCCAGCAGGCGAACGGCCAGAATATCCAACACGTCCTGTTGGTCGAGCATATCGCCCCGCTTGACCATGTCCGAAGACATGCGGTTGATGATCAACTGGGGGTCGCCGACCTCGTTTTGCAACAGGCCGATCACCCGGTCGGCGTCGCGGACCGGCGAGACATCCGGGGTGGTAATCACAATCGCCTCGTCGGCTCCGGCGACCGCATTCCGAAAGCCCTGCTCGATACCGGCCGGACAGTCGATCAGAATGAAGTCGTGGTCTTCCTTGAGGCGGCCGGCGAGTTCCCGCATCTGGTCGGGGTTGACGGCATCTTTCTGATCGACCTGGGACGCCGGCAGCAGGCTGAGTTCGGGCACCCGTTTGTCCTTGACCAGCGCCTGGCGAACCTGACACCGGCCGCTCACCACGTCAACGAGGTGATACACAATCCGATTTTCCAAGCCGAGGATGATATCGAGATTGCGCAGCCCGATGTCTCCGTCAATCAACACGACTTTGCGGCCGTGTTTGGCCAGACCGAGACCGATATTGGCCGTGGCGGTGGTTTTTCCCACCCCCCCCTTACCCGAGGTCATGACAATGACTCGTCCACTCATGACACGCAGCCTCCTACTCACTTTCCCCGATACGAGAAAATCATGATTTGTTCGTCTCTCACACACGCCATTTCTGGCTGCTGGACGCGACGCGACCGCCTGGGATTGTCTTCCGCACGGGCAATGATCGGTCCGATCCTGAGTTGCAGCGGAGTCAGGTTCAGCGCGATAACGACCGCCTCCGTATTGTCGGGATAGCCGGCGTGGACCACGCCCCGGATCGTGCCAAAGACGATCACATCGCCGCCGGCCAGGATTTCGGCCCCCTGATTCACGTCGCCGACCAGGACTACATCGCCCTCAAAGGTCTGCTTCTGGCCGGAGCGCAGGTTGCGGCGGACATACAGGGCGTTGCCCTTTGGCGTGGTCGTTTCCTGGGGACGAGGGACGGGAGTGGGAGGCGGCAGGCCATCCCGGACCGGCAGGCCCTCCTTGTACAGGATGTCGCGGCTATGCTGAAGCGCGGCCACCGCGTAGCGTGGCAGCAGCCCTTCGCGCAGCAGGAGTTCTTTCAGGCACTCCCAGTCCTCTTTCTGAACCAGACGTTTGCCAAAGTGCAGAATGACCGGCGAATCGCGGAAGAATCCGTTTGCCCGCGACAGCTCTTCCTCGGCCGCGGCCACAACGTCTCCAAACTCGGCTTGGTCATTGAATAGGAAAGTCGGTCCGCTCTTCAGCCCTTTGATACTGAACAGTTGCACCCCTACCCCAGACACACCTACCTCCTCCAACCGGTCTTTTCTCCAATCCCCCCTGTCTACATGTGTGAAACTTCGAGGGTACAATCCTCAGTAGCAAAAAAAACGCGCCTCTACAATATCTAGTGGTCTTGGGCTGTATTGGACAGCGCTGCGGGCCGGGTGGCAGCGGGCCGACCCGCTTGCGGCCTGAGACCAGCGCGCTATAAGAACGGTTCGGAGATGAGCGACCCGAGGAGGGAATATGCACCGAGAACGCGATAAAAAAATCCGCCGCCGTCGCCAGCGCCGGGCCAAGGCTCGCAAGCTGCGGATCAAAGAGTTGAAACAACAGGCGGCCAAAGCAAAAGCCTGAGTTCCGGCTCAGCCGCACCCGAGCCACACCGCAGCCGGAAAGCTCCCCCCGGCGGCCAAGACCG
>JAAXHF010000083.1 GCA_012271025.1 Deltaproteobacteria bacterium
GGAACGATGGCATCGACCAGATGCTGGCTGGTGGGCACCGGCACGTCGGGAATGGCCAGGCGCTTGAACGGCTTTGCCATATACGGCAGGGCGTGTTCCATCAGCATCGCCCCGATCTCGGCTCCGACCCCGAGGGTGCGGTACGCCTCTTCAACGACCAGGCAGGCGCCGGTTTTCTGGACCGAGGCGATGATCGTGTCGCGGTCAAACGGGTTGAGGGTGCGCGGGTCTATGATCTCGACCTCAATGCCGTCCTGACTGAGCCGCTCGGCTGCGGTCAGGCTGCGCCGCAGCATGTCCTGCCAGGCGACGAGCGTCACCGCCTCACCCTGGCGACGCACCACGGCTTTGCCGAACGGCGTCGTATAGTCGGTGTCCGGCACCTCGCCACGCATGGCGTACAGCAGCTTATGCTCAAAATAGACCACCGGATTATCCAGCCGGACGGCCTCTTTGAGCAGCCCCTTGGCGTCTTCCGGCGTGGACGGCACCGCGCACAACAGCCCTGGGGCGTGCATCACAAAGGCCTCGGGACAGGCCGAGTGTTCGGGCCCGAAGCCCGAGCCGCCGGACGGCGCGCGGATGACCAGCGGAACGCGGAACGCCCCGCCGTGCATGAAGCGCCACATGCCGGCTTTCAGAAACACCTCGTCGCCGGCGGTCAGAATAAAGTCGGCGAACTGCAACTCCACGACCGGTCGCAGCCCCATGGCCGCCGCCCCGACCCCAGCGCCGACCATGACATTCTCAGAGATCGGCGAGTCAAACACCCGCTCCGGCCCGAAGCGCTCGTACAGCCCCTGGGTGACCTTGAAGATCCCGCCCCACACGGCAACGTCCTGGCCGTACACAATGACGTTCTCGTCGCGCGCCAGCTCTTCGGCCAGGGCCTGGTTGATGGCCTGACTGTAGGTGATGTTTGCCATAGCCCTAGCCTTCGGCGTACAGATCCTGCAGGGCGACTTCCGGCGCCAACAGCGGGGCGGCCCTGACCGTTTCCACCGCAGCGTCAATCTGTCGCTCAATATCGGCCTCCAGCTCGGCCAGTTTGGCCGCATCCAGGACGCCGGCGTCACGCAATCTGATCTCCAGCCTGGGCAGGGGGTCGCGTTCCAGGGCCTGCTCGGCGTCGGCCCGGTAGGTCTGCTGGTCGCCCACGAAATGGCCCTGCAAGCGGGTCAGCTTGGCCTCAATCAGGCTCGGCCCCTGACCCGACCGGGCGCGCTCAAGGGCGTGCTGCATGACCTCGTACACCGCAGCCGGGTCGTTGCCGTCAACCACCACCCCGGGTACGCCGTAGCCTGCGGCTCGGGCCGAGATGTCGGGGACGGCGGTGGACGAACTGGTCGGCACCGACACGGCCCAGCCGTTGTTCTCGCACACATAGACGCACGGCAGCTTTTGCAGCGCGGCCCAGTTGAGCGACTCGTGGAAGGTGCCCCGGTTGGAGGTGCCGTCGCCAAAGAAGTAGGTCACCACCCGGCCGGGATGGCGGCGCTTGAGCGCCATGCCCACCCCGACCGAAATCACAAAGCCGCCGCCTAGGGTGCCGCTCTCGCCC
>JAAXHF010000532.1 GCA_012271025.1 Deltaproteobacteria bacterium
TACACAGGATCGGAATTTGCTCTAAGCCTCCACGTTGCCACCAACCGGTCCACCTCGCAGAACCCGACCTTGGACCTGGAAGCCTTCGATCCAGCTTTTATCACCAACATCGACCACTGGGTGCGCATGTCCCTGGCCTCTATCATTTTCGGCGGTGTCTTCGAGCGCTATCCGAAGCTCCAGATCGGCTCGATAGAGCAGGAGCTGTCGTGGGTGCCGCATTTTCTGGACCGGCTCGATTACACCTATACCCAGCGCGCGCCAAGCACGGCGTGGCGGAAGTTCAAGACCGACCTGCTGCCCAGTGATTATTTCCACCGCAATGTGTTTCTGAGCTTCCAGGAAGATGCCCTGGGCATCCGCGACCGGCACCTGATTGGCGTCGATAACCTCATGTGGGGCTCAGATTACCCGCATCCGGAATGTACCTTTCCACGCTCGCGACAGGTGCTGGAAGAGATCCTGGCCGAGTGTAGCGAGGCGGAGAAGGCCAAGATTGCCGGGGGCAATGCCGCCCGGGTGTACCATTTCGATTAAGAATTGAGGGTGGATGGGCTCTGCTCATCCACCCTCCAGGGCTGTCACGCAAACGAGCCTACCCACGCATTGGGGGGTCATGACGCACGAGTCTTGCCCGGCGCGCTATAGGGTCGGGTGTCGCTCGTGCCATCCCGCCGCCTGTTCGTAGGCATGGCCGACCTGGAAAACCGTTGTCTCATCAAACGGTCGCCCCGCCAGCTGAAAGCCAATCGGCAGCCCGGCGCTACTCATGCCGCACGGCAAAGCCAGGGCGGGGAAGCCCGTCAGATTGAACAACGGCGTATAAATGGCGAAGTCCGGTGCCATCAGATACAGGCCGGGCGACTCCGACCGAATCGGCGCCGGCATCACCCCGGCGGCAGGCAGCATGAACACATCAACCGTCTCCAACTGCCGCAGCATGTGCGCGCGGATCTGCTCCCGCACGCGCTGACATTGCAGGTAGCTCGTGCCTCTGACCAGATTTCCGAGCGCCAGCATGAGGCGCAGGTCGGGATTGTAGTCCTGAGCCTGGGTCTGCATGTCGGCCAGATGATACGCGGCCGCGTCAGCACAGGCGAGCGGCCAGAACGTGGCCTGGAGTTCGGCATGGGTGATGGAGTCCACCTCGACGATCTCAGCCCCCAGCGTTCCCATTTGGGCCACGGCGGCATCGAATGCGCCGAGAATCTCCTCCCCACAGTTGTCCTGGAAGAGGGTGCGGGGAATACCGAGACGCAGGCCCTTGATGTCGTGTCCCAGCTTCTGACTGAAATTGGGCACGGGGATATTGGCGGATGCCGGATCGAGGGGGTCGTAACCGGCACAGGCCTGGAGCATGAGTGCATTGTCCCGAACGGTCCGGGTCATGGGGCCGGCATGGTCGAGATTCCACGACAGGGGGAACACGCCGACCCGGCTCACTCGGCCATAGGTGGCCTTCATGCCAACAATACCGCAGCAGAACGCCGGCCAGCGGATGGAGCCGCCCGTATCACTCCCCATCGCCCCAAAAATCAGTCCGGCGGCCAGCGCTGCTCCCGAACCGCTACTCGATCCACCCGGATCATACTCGAGGTTCCACGGGTTGCGGGCCGGTTGGAAATGCGAACTCAGCGTCGGTAAGCCGGCCGCAAATTCGTAGGTTGCCAGTTTGCCGAGCAGCAGTCCGCCGGCTTCCTTGAGTTTCGCCACCGTAGTGCAGTCCTGCTCAGCGGTATAGTCCGTGCGTAATAGCCGCCGGTCGTGCGGCCGGCTTCATAGATGTCTTTGACGGCCAGCGGAATGCCGTGCAACGGCCCCTTATAGTTTCCCGCCTGGATTTGTGCTTCGGCCTCCTGGGCAGCGGCCAGCGCCTCTTCGGCAAAGACGGTGACGTAGGCGTGGACCTGCGAGTCGAGCGCCGCAATGCGTTCCAGCA
>JAAXHF010000715.1 GCA_012271025.1 Deltaproteobacteria bacterium
GGTGGTGCAGCCGTAGCCGACCAAGTGAAAGCCGAGCCGATCCAGATAGGCCTGGAGCCCGGTCTTGTCCAGATACTCGGTCACGACCCGCGACCCCGGGCCCAGAGACGCTTTGACCGTGGGGCGAATCGTCAGGCCCTTTTCAACCGCTTTTTTGGCGACCAGGCCGGCCGCCAACATGACGCTCGGGTTTGAGGTGTTGGTGCACGAGGTAATGGCCGCAATCAGCACATCGCCGTGGCCGATATCGCCCGAACCCCCAGAGCCGTTGACAAAGGTAATCGTGTTGTCCGATGGAGAGCTTCTGTGAACACGATTACCTTTGACCGGGTAGCGCTGACTAAGCTCGTCCGGCGACTTGGCATACCCGTTCTCGCTCGCCGGCTGCTGAAACAGGTCGGCAAAGGTCTGTTTCAGGTCCGGCAGATTGATCCGATCCTGGGGGCGTTTGGGACCGGCCACCGCCGGCTGGACATCGGCCAGGTCGAGTTCCAGAACCTGGCTGTAGCTGCACTGGTCTTTGCCCGGAATGCCGAACATGTCCTGGGCCTGGAAGTAGCGTCGAAAGGCATCGACCTGCTCCTGGCTGCGACCGGTTGCGGCGAGATATCGGCAGGTCTCTTCATCGACCGGGAAGAAGCCCATCGTCGCCCCATATTCCGGGGCCATATTGGCAATCGTGGCGCGGTCGGTCAGCGGTAGCTGGGCTGCTCCCTGGCCGTGAAACTCGACAAACTTGCCGACGACTTTTGCCGCCCGCAGCAGCTCGGTGCAGTGCAGTACCAGGTCGGTTGCGGTCACGCCTTCTTGCAGCGATCCCGTCATATGCAGGCCTACAACATCCGGGGTCAGGAAGTAGACCGGCTGGCCCAGCATGCCGGCTTCAGCCTCAATGCCGCCAACGCCCCAACCGACCACGCCCAGGCCGTTAATCATGGTGGTGTGTGAGTCGGTTCCGACCAGCGTGTCCGGGTAGTACACCCCGTCTTTTTCCAGCACCCCCTTGGCCAGGTATTCGAGATTGACCTGGTGCACGATGCCGATACCGGGCGGCACGACCTTAAAGCTGTCAAAGGCCTGCATGCCCCATTTGAGGAATTGATAGCGCGCCTGGTTGCGCTCGAATTCTCTCTGCATATTCCGCTCGAGGGCGTTGCCGACACCGGCATAATCGACCTGGATCGAGTGATCGACCACCAGATCGACCGGCACCAGCGGCTCAATCAGCTTGGGGTCTTTGTCCAGCTTGGCCACCGCCGAACGCATGGCCGCCAGATCGACCAGCAGGGGCACACCGGTAAAATCCTGCAAGACAATCCGGGCCACGGTGAACGGAATTTCTGCCGTCCGGGTGTCGTGGGGTCCCCAGCCGGCGAGATTGCGCACGTCGTCTTCCTCAATGCGCGTCCCGTCGTAGTTGCGCAGCACCGATTCGAGCACGATGCGGATGCTGACCGGCAGGCGGGATATCTGGCCCAGGCCGTGGCGTTCCAGTTGGGGCAGGGAGTAAAACTGGGCCGTCTGACCGTTGCCCAGTTCGAATGTTTGCAGGCTATCAAAAAGATTGTGTGGCATGGCTCTTCCTTTTCCGGACAGGAATTAAATACGGCACCCGGGGTCCCCGGGTTCGGCCCGTTTTGTATACGGCTTGGGGGGTACAAGGCAAGTCGGCGGTCTTTTCCCGGCTATGGATTTCGCGTACATCCAAGGGGAACGATGATCTCTTCTTGATGAGGTGGTCATCATCGTTCCCCTTGCAGGCGAGAGGCCCGAACCCGGCGGAGGAGGCGCGATGAAAGTCCGTGCGACCGAGCTGCCCGAGATCCTGATTGTCGAACCCGAGGTCTTTGAGGACGAGCGGGGATTTTTTCTCGAAACCTATCACGCTCGCAAGTATGCCGAGGCGGGTATTCCGGCGGTCTTTGTCCAGGACAATCATTCCCGCTCGCGGCGACATACCCTGCGCGGTCTGCACGCCCAGGGGCGGCATCCACAGGGCAAGCTGGTCCGCGTGACTCAGGGTGAAATCTTCGACGTGGCGGTCGATATCCGTCCCCGCTCGGCCACCTTCGGACGCTGGGTCGGGATGCGGCTGTCGGCTCAGAGTTTCCGCCAGGCGTATATCCCGCCCGGCTTTGCCCACGGCTTCTGTGTGCTGAGCGAGAGGGCCGAGGTGGCGTATAAGTGCACTGAGTTTCACGACCCGAGCGATGAGATCGGGATTGTGTGGAACGATCCTGAGATTGGTATTGCGTGGCCGGTGGTGGAGCCGATTCTATCCGACAAGGATAGACACGCGCCGCGTCTGGCCGAGGTGACCGACAGGCTGGGCTGACAGGGCGGGACGTCCCCGACGGGATTTGAACCCGTGTCGCCGGCGTGAAAGGCCGGTGTCCTAGGCCAGGCTAGACGACGGGGACTGATAGCGGAGCGGGGGGTGTGAGCCGACCGGGGCTCGAACCCGGGACCCTCTGCTTAAAAGGCAGATGCTCTACCGACTGAGCTA
>JAAXHF010000130.1 GCA_012271025.1 Deltaproteobacteria bacterium
GCCTGGGCGTAGACAGGCCGCAGGCGACCGGCCAGTCCGGTGTCGTCAACCTGGAATCCCAACTGAAGAAGTATCCGTTCTCTGTGGGCGAGCCTGAAGATATCGCCCGGGTGGCCCTCTTTCTGGCCTCGGACGAAGCCCGCATGATGACCGGTGCGGTCGTGCCGGTTGACGGTGGGCTGTCGGCTTATTAGGGACGGACGATGCAGTATCAGCCTGGAGACCGGGTGCGTATCCGAGTCGCCACCCCGTCCGGCCATTACCGGACGCCAGCCTATATTCAGGGCAAAGTCGGCGTTATCGAGGCGGTCCACGGCGCATTCCGCAACCCCGAGACGCTGGCCTATGGCGGAGACGGACGCCCCAAGCAAACGCTGTATTTAGTCCGTTTTGATCAAACCCATATCTGGGCACATGCCGAGCCGGTCGCTTTCTGTCAGAACGACCGGCTATTGATCGATATCTATGAACACTGGCTGGAGCCAGCTCCCGAGGAGTAAGCGATGCACGAACATGACGCGCCCGACCCCCACCTCCCGCTTGAAGAGGATGCCGAGCTGACCTATTACGAGCAGCGGGTCGAAGCTGTTCAGGCCCTGCTGATCGAAAAGGGACTGTTGAGCGCGGATGACGTGCGGCGGGCGGTCGAAGATATGGATGCCCGTTCGCCAGCAGTCGGAGCGCGGGTGATTGCGCGCGCCTGGGTCGATCCGCACTTTAAGCAACACCTGCTTGTCGACGCCAAGGCGGCGATTGCCACGCTGGGCATTGACGTGGACACCTGGAGTACGCTGGTGGCGGTGGAGAACACGCCGACTATTCATAACGTCGTGGTGTGTACCCTGTGTTCCTGCTATCCCCGCTCTCTCCTCGGTGTGCCGCCCGACTGGTATAAAAGTCTCAACTACCGAGCCCGGGTGGTGAAAGAGCCGCGGAGCGTCCTCAAAGAATTTGGCTTGGAACTCGCGCCCGATATCGAGGTCCGGGTGTACGACAGCACGGCCGATATGCGCTACCTGGTGATCCCTCAGCGGCCAGTTGGAACCGAGGGCATGAGCGAGGAGGCACTCGCCGGGCTGGTCACCCGAGACAGTATGATCGGGGTCACCCAGGCCCGGGAGCCGCAGAGATGAAAGGGACGCCCTCAC
>JAAXHF010000579.1 GCA_012271025.1 Deltaproteobacteria bacterium
CGGTGTGACCGTGTGGCGGCGCCCGCAGATTTTAGCCATTGACGAACCGACCAACCACCTTGATGCAGCGGCCCGGGACTTGCTCATCACCGCGCTCCGGTCTTTTCAGGGTGTCGGTTTGTTGGTGAGCCACGACCGCACCCTGCTTGATACGCTTTGCCAGCAATGGGTGTTCATCGACCCGCCCCAGGCGGTGCTGCGACCCGGCGGCTTCAGCCAGGGCTCTCGACAGGCCAAGGCCGAGGCACGCCGGGCAGACAAACAGTACGCCCACGCCAAACGTGAGCGGCAACGCGTAGAACGAGAAGCGCACCGTCGTCGAGTGGCTGCGGCCCAGGCGCACCACAAACGCTCGAAACGCGGTCTGGCCAAAAAAGATCACGACGCGCGCGGTCAAAAAAATCTGGCCCGGGCAACCGGCAAAGACGGAGTCGGCGGCAAACTCCTCCGCCAGCTCGACGCACGCCTGGACCGAGCGCGTCACACACAGGCGGCAATAGCGGTCACAAAGACCTCTGCTCTCGGTATCTGGATGCCAGGCGTGCAGTCCAAGCGCGCTACGCTATTCAGCCTTCCGGCCTGTCGTCTTCCACTCGGCTCTGAGCGGTGGCTGCACGTCCCGAGCTTGACCATGCGTCCCGACGACCGCATAGCCCTCACCGGAGCCAATGGGAGCGGCAAGAGCACCTTGATTACCAGGCTCATCAAAAGCGTCGAGCTGCCTCCGGAGCGCGTCACCTATATTCCCCAGGAGATTCCACGCCAGCAGGCCGAGGACATCGTCAGCCAGACGCGGAGCTTGGCAAAAGACAAGCGGGGGCAGCTCATGACAACGATCAGTCGCCTGGGCTCACGGCCCCAGCGGCTGCTGGAAACCGGGCAGCCCAGTCCCGGAGAGATACGCAAGCTCCTGCTCGTCTTGGGAATGGTACACACGCCGCAGCTCATTGTCATGGATGAGCCAACCAATCACCTTGATGTCCCCTCAATCGAATGCCTTGAAACGGCCTTGCAGGACTGTCCGTGCGGTCTGCTGCTGGTCAGCCATGACGAATACTTTTTATCCCGGCTCACAAAAACGCGCTGGCAGATTTGCCGTCAGGATGAGCAATCGAGTCGTACCGACATGACGCTGCGGATCGTTGACGTAGACACCCCCCGAGCAATTGGCTAAGCTCCGCAGCGGACCACATCCTCATCCTGGTGTTGCTACGCGAGCAGAGAAAATGAAATCTGGTGGTGTCCAAGCCGTTGTCATGAGCCTCCTTGCCGTCATTCTCAGCCTCCCGCTCTCTACCCTCCGAGCCGAGGAGCAAGCGACTCGGGTGCAGGTGCCGGGCCTCAACGAAGCGGTCGAAATCCTGACCGACCGCTGGGGCATCTCCCACATCTACGCCCGCAACCAGGACGACCTGTTCTTTGCCCAGGGCTATAACGCGGCCCGCGACCGTTTGTTCCAGCTCGAAATCTGGCGTCGTCGGGTCACCGGGACCATGGCCGAGATTCAGGGCCCCAAGGCGCTCGACCGTGATATTGGCGCGCGTCTGCTGCGACCCCGGGGCGACCTGCGCCTCGATATGTACCACTACCATCCCCAGGGCGAGCAAATCATCACCGCTTTCGTCAACGGCATTAACGCCTATATCGCCCAGACCCGGCAGCAGCCCGAACTCCTGCCGGTTGAATTCCAGCTGCTCGGCATCCAGCCCCAAGCCTGGACCCCGGACATCGTGGTGTCTCGCCTGGGCGGGATTTTTCTGAATCTCCAGACCGAACTGCGTCTGGCCAGGGTGCTGCCCGACCTCGGACCGGACACAGCGCGTGAGCTGTTGAATCTGCATCCCGGCCGGCCCGACCTGAGCGTTGCCGAGGGCCTGGATCTGGCCGCCATACCGGCCGATGTTGACAAATACTACACCGCCGCCCGACAGCCGGTAGAGTTTGCGCCCGAGGATATTGTTGACCCGGCCGCCCGGGCCACGCCCGCCGACCGCGGCGAGCCGGCCACGCCCGCCGACCAGCCGACACAGACCGACAACGAGGGCAGCAACAACTGGGTGGTGGCCGGCTCCCACACCCTGAGCCGTCAGCCGTTCATGGTCAACGACCCGCACCGCGCCATCACCGCCCCGTCGCTCCGCTACTGGGTCCACCTGGTCGCTCCGGGCTGGAACGTGATTGGCGGCGGCGAGCCGCACCTGCCCGGCGTGTCGATCGGCCACAACGAATACGGCGCCTGGGGGCTGACCATCTTTCCGACCGACACCGAAGATCTGTACGTGTACGAGACCAATGCCGACAACCCGAACCAGTACCGCTACCTGGGCGAGTGGCAAAACATGCGCGTCTACACGGAAACGATACCGGTCAAAGGCCAGGAACCGGTCAGGGTTGAGCTGCGCTACACCCGCCACGGCCCGATCCTCAAAACCGACCCGGACACCCGACGCGCCTACGGCCTGCGGGCCGCCTGGCGGGAGATCGGCGGGGCGCCGTATCTGGCCAGCCTGCGCATGGACCAGGCCAAAAGCTGGGAGGAGTTCCGCGAGGCGTGTTCCTACTCCCGGGCGCCCTCGGAGAACATGGTCTGGGCCGACCTGGAGGGCAACATCGGCTGGCAGGCCGTCGGCATCGTTCCCCTGCGGCCGAACTGGAGCGGCCTGCTGCCGGTGCCGGGCGACGGCCGCTTTGAGTGGGACGGCTATCTGCCGATCGAACAGTTGCCCCACGTCTTCAACCCGCCCCAGGGATTCTGGGCTACCGCCAACCAGGAAAACCTGCCGGCCGATTACCCCTACCCGATCAGCTATTTCTGGATCGAGCCGTACCGTTTTGCCCGCGCCCAGGAAGTCCTGGCCAGCGGCCGGCAATTCACCACCATGGATATGATGCGGCTACAGAACGACGAGCTGTCCATCCCGGCCCGCACGCTCGTCCCCCTGCTCAGCGGCCTGCACTCCGACCAGCCGCCGGTCCAGCAGGCGCTCGAAACCCTGCGCGCCTGGGACTCTATCCTGGCCAAAGACTCGGTCGCCGCCGGCATCTATGCGGCCTGGCAGGAGCGCCTGTGGAAGAATTTTCTTGACCGCTCCGTCCCGTCGGCCCTGCACGAGCACTTTCCCGATATCGTCCTCCAGCCCGTGATCAACAGTCTGCTTGCCCCGGACGAGCGCTACGGCGACGATCCAACCGCAGGCCGCGACCAGTTTGTCCTGGCCAGCCTGGAACAGGCCGTGCAGAGCCTGACCGAGCGTTTCGGCCCCGAGCCGCAGACCTGGGCCTACGGCCAAGCCGAGTATCACCATATTCTGATGCCCCACCCGCTCGGCACGGCCGTCAACTCCGACTATGCCGAACGCTTTGAGATCGGTCCCATCGCCCGAGGCGGGGATAACTTCACGCTCAACAACACCGACAACAGTGCGGCCCAGGAGACCGGGGCGTCCTTTCGGATTATTGCCGACCTGTCGGACTGGGATCGCTCGCTGGGCGTGAACGCGCCCGGACAGTCCGGCAACCCCGACGATCCGCACTACCGAGACCTCGTTCCGCTGTGGGAGGCGGGCAAATACTTTCCCGTCCTGTACTCACGGGACAAGATCGAAGCCGTCACCCGGCGCAAGACCGTCCTGCACCCATAGCAGGATACCTCTTGTTGGACGGAGTGGTGTTGTCTCAAGCGGCTCCGATGATCTCCATCAACTGCCGGCGCATATCCTTCCCGTTGACGCTTTTCTCGACAATGCTGAACAGGCCCCTGCCGTTGCTTTTGCGCTGCCACAACTCGCCAATCGCCCGCTTCTCCGCAGTATCCGCTCCGTCCGCGATATGCGCCCCTTTATACTCGACAACGAATAGCCGTCCATCATTCAGCAGCGCTACAAAGTCGAGGTAAAACTTGTCTGAGGCAGTCGGGAGCCAGAACGATGCCGGGTGGCGGGCCACGTTGCGAATCCAGTATTTCACGTCGGGCAGGCTGTCGAGGGCCTGAGCGCACTGGACTTCCTCTCCATCGTCTGCGCCGTCAAAAGCCGGAACGCGATCTGGGCCTAAAAAGTGCTTTCCCGGCTTCCAGCGTCCCCGGTAGCGCCGCTGGTCCTGATACATCCCGGCCTTGAATGAGAAGGCAGCGTCGAAGGATATTTCGACTTCTGCCTCAGGCGCAAAAAGGCGCTGCTGATAGACGCCCTTCCGTTCTCGCCGCCGAATAGTGTTGATCTTGTCGCCTATCTTCCGCGCCAGGATGAACTTGCAGCGCATGAGCGCGGCAATAGGAATCCTCCGTCCGATCATGAGATGGTTGACAAGGTCGGAAAGCCACTTAAGCCGTTCACTCGGCCTTATATCGTCCTGACGCACCTGCCGGTCGAGCCACACGACCAGGGCTTCAGGCGTCCAGCCTTTCACGTCTATATTCAGCGCGAGTTGTTCTTCCTCGCCGGCGAACCGATAGGTGACGTGCCTGCCGTCAATGTCGATCTCAAATCTGTTCGCGGTCTCACGGATCGCAAATTCATGCTCATCCAAGTGCGGCGCATGGCTGAGCAGCGACCAATCGTGAGACTCCATGAACACGTCGGTATCGGCGAACTCCAGCTCTCCCTGGAGTTCCGACATGAGGCGCGGCACGTTGAACTGCTCACCACGTTCAGCGGGCGAGAGCAGCTTCCGATACTCCCCAAAGGACTCGTTAATCCGCCCCCGTTCCGTCTCTGGAACCACCGCAGAGAGCGCCTGTTCCAGGGCGTCGTCCACAGGACCAACAATCTCGATCTCGACGGTCCCATCGCCGGTTTCATGCACCGTCACGCCGTCTCGCCGTGTCTGCTTCAAGGCCGACACAATCGCCGGTGTTGCGGTGAGCGTATGCCGGAAGACGGGCGTGGGCTTGTCGCGCGGCCCAAAAAGACCGCCCTCGCCGCCCAACTCTCCCTGTACCGGCTCAATGCTGTCGTGTGCCTCGTCTTCCTCAAAACCCATTGCGACGAGCTTATCGGCCAGCGCCCGCGCAGATGCACCCGAGGAGGGTTCGGACAGATAGGCATACGCCCGGTTCAACTCGGCAGCTCTGCGCCGCTTGGCGTAGGGCATGCGCAGCACGCGGCCCAACAGCTGTTCCACGTCTGTTGCGCTGTGGATGCGCGAGACCGAGCAGAACACATAGGCGAAAGAGCAGTCCCAGCCCTCTTTCAGAGCCTCGACTGTGATGACGTATTCGATAGGACAGGAACGGTCGAACAGGTCGATGCCGTCCAGCTCCCGCTGGTCGCCGGTGGCAACGGCGATTGCGCTTTCAGGGATGTTTTCAACCTCCATCAGGTGCTTTTTCAGCGCATCGACTGGAACTTCCTGGCCCTTCTTCTGAGCCTGGAACAGGACGATGGG
Source organism: Deltaproteobacteria bacterium (assembly GCA_012271025.1). Next base: position 5,386 of record JAAXHF010000579.1, read on the forward strand.
CCGGAGGTAGTCGGCGTCCCGTTTGGCGGCTTCAGTCAGCGCCGCCCGCTTAACAATCGCGCCGTTGACCGCGTTTTGCCAGGTGTCGTGCTCGGACAGCATGATCGGCAGCTTAATCATGTCCTCACGTTTGAGTTCCTGGGCGGTGACGCTGTACAGGATATTCGACTTGGGCCGAGGGGTAGCAGTGAATTCGATGATCGCGCACGGATTGACCCGGGCCTGCATCTCACGGGTCAGGCCGGTCACCGCGTTGTGGGCTTCATCCACGATCATCAGCGGGCGGTGGATGTGCAGCAGGTTGGCGAAAGAGAACTTGACCCCGCCGCTCTCCAGCTTCTCCAGGCCCGGCGTGGTATCTGGGACAGCGGAGAAGTGTGGTTCCATCTCCTCGTGGTGAGCGTATACCTTGCGACCTTCGGTGTTCGTCACCCGTAGCGTCTGGATGGTGCCGACCACAATGCAACAGTGGTCGCGCAGGTCGTGCGGTCGAATATGGGTGAAGTCGGCAATGTCGAACACGCGCACCCGGCCGTCAAAGTCTTCATCCAGCGCCTGCCGATATGGATGGCCGGCGTTCTTCAGGGCTTCGACTGTTTGCGAACGGATCGTCTTTGTCGGCACCAGCCACAGGACCAGCGGATAGTCTTTCTCTATCCAGGCATCACGCGCTACGGCAACGGCGTGAGCGCCCAGGATCGTTTTGCCGCCTCCGGTCGGCAGACGCAGGCAGACGTACGGCACGTTCGGTAGGTCCGCGAGCGGGGTGCGATACGTTCCGCCATAGCGCCCGAGCCGGCCCGCATATTCGGGTTCCTTGGTAATG
>JAAXHF010000129.1 GCA_012271025.1 Deltaproteobacteria bacterium
GACTTCTTCCGCCTGCAAGACATCGTCAACCCGGTCAACTTCGGCGACCACTTCTTCATCGACCTGTTTGACGATACCCGCATCCCGCTGTGGTCGATTCTGCTCGAGCATCGCTTTGGCACAATCGGCCCCTTCCGCGACGTGGCTGGCAGCATCGTGTGGGTGTTTGACCGCTATACCTCGCTCGGTTTCGGCCACTCGGCCCAGCCCTGGTCGATCGGTTTCGGCCGTACCCTGGACGCCTTTGCCTTTGGCAACGACCTGTTCGGCCAGGCGCTGTTCCCCGGTCGGGATGATGTCAACATGGCCCTGCACCGCAACGCCGCGCCGGCCTGGAACCTCAAGAACTCGGGTATCGGCATGCGCTGGGAGGCGACCATCGGCAACTTCCGCCTCCAGCTGACGGACTGGTTCGCCTTCCAGGACGTGGCCGCCTTTGGCTGGGACCGGATCAACGTCATGACCGGCATCGAGGGCTGCATGGTGGACAGCGCCGGCAACTCGATTTTCCCCGAGCCGGGCGGCGTGGGCGGCGAGGATGTCATGTCGGCCTTCGGTCCGACCCGGATCAACGTCAAGCCGCGCCAGATCCGCATGCGCGACGCCGCCATCGTGGCCGACGTGAAGAGCAAGTACAAGCGCGCCCGCTACGCCAACCTGTGCGGCCTGGGCGGCTCGCTGGCGGCCCGCTACCGCAAACAGAACACCCTGGGGCTGTCGGTCGACTGGTTTGAGCCCACCACCGGCCTGGTCTTCCGCACCGAAACCTCGTGGACGGCCAACGCCCTGGTGACGGATACGACCAAGTCCGACCTGTTTGCCGATACCAACATCTACCGCTGGGTACTGGGCATTGACCGCCCGACCTTTATCCGTTTCCTCAACCCGACCCGGAGTTTCTTCCTCAGCCTGCAAGCCTTCGGTACCCATCTGCCGGATGTCAACGCCGGCCGTTTCGGCAACCCCAACGGGGCGCGGGACAACTTCATCTTCACCTTCTTCGTCCAGAACCACTATTTCAGGGACCAGCTGGTCTACCTGCTGTTCGGCGCCTACGGCACGACCGGTGTGGACGGCACGCTGGGCGGCAACGCCGAGTATCTGATCACCAACCACTGGTCGGTCCAGTTCGGCGTCACCGCCTTTCTGGGCACGACCCGCGAGCACGACCTGACCACCTTTGCCCGCTTTACGACCGACGGCCGACCGTTCAGCGAAAGCGGTTTCGGCATCGGGCACATGCAGGCCGGGGGCTCGGAACGCAACCAGATGAACGAGTTCTGGGGCCGGATACGCTACCGGTTCTAGCCACAGGAAATGTGTCACCCCTTTTGGCCCGGCGGCTTGACTGTCGGGCCAAAAGGGCAAGAATAGAAACACTCAGACCCAAGGAGGATGTATGCGGCGACTCGCACTCGCATTGGTATTTGTCGCTTGCGGTATGCTGTTCGGACCGGCTGCGGCCGTGGCCCAGGATGATCCGACGACCTACACGCGGGAGAGCTTCAGCCAGTGGCTGGCGGCGTCCAAGGATGCCAAGCCCGACTTCAAACCGGGCGATGTCCTGACCCACGCCGACCTCGAACGAATTCGGCCGTTTCTGTTCCCCGGTTACTTTGAGCAGTACCAGAAATGGACCGACGTGCAGTTCGAGATCGTGGAGACCAACCACGTCACCCCCCACCAGCTGGTGCTCGACTGTAACGAACAGTTCCAGGAACAGGTGAGCCTGGCCGAGGACGGCGCCCTGGAGAACTATGTGTGCGGTTATCCTTTCTCCAACGAGGATATCACCGAGGACGACCCCCAGTCCGGGCTGAAGGTCGCCTGGAACTATGACAAACGCTGGTACTGGCGCGGCTACTTCGTCAATAACGCGCTGACGACCTGGCTGCGTTTTGGCGGCGAGCACACCGCGCCCGAACCCGAACAGCCGCCCGAGGGCTGGCGGGGCGCCGAGTACCCGATCAAGCCCGAGGACTGGCAGTACGATACGGAAAAGATCTACGGCGGCGGCGGGCGCTTTGAGCGCAGCCTGGGCACCTTCTACCACCGCGCCTACTACTCGCATCTGCCCATGTATCCAGAGTCCAACTACCAGCTGCCGAACGTGTCCGACGCCGGCGAGGTGTACTGGAAGGAGTTCACCGGCTTCTTC
>JAAXHF010000288.1 GCA_012271025.1 Deltaproteobacteria bacterium
TGTGCACGGGAAAACCACAATCTCTTCCTTATCCAGTGCCGGCTACTCAGGCATATATGCGCCGCACAGGAGCACCCCCGTTGCGGCAGTATTCACTCTCATTTTGCGGAGAGGAGGTGCATTTCAATCCTATCCGAAACCACCGCCTCCTCCGCCGCCCCCTCCACCGCCGAAGCCGCCGCCGCCGGTGAAACCACCGCCGCCGCTCCAGCCGCCTCCGCCTGTGGAGGAGCTGCTGGGACGGCTGGTCATGGTGGTACTGGTGCTGGTGAGCATCGCGCCGAGGCCGGCGCTCATGCCAGCCAGGCTGGTGCCGAGCCCGCGGCTGACGTCGCCCAGGCCGCCGCCGAGCCCGCCGTCTGCCGGGGACCCGGTGGGCGTTGCGGGGGTATCGCCGCCGACGCGGCCGCCGCCATCGGTTCGAAGCGGCCGTGCAACGGGACCGGGCCCGTAGTACCAGCGACGGTATGGGCCATACATGGTCGGGTCGGGGATGTACCAGCCGGGCGCTGGTGCGTCGACGGCTTCAAATTTGCGAATGTACTGGGAATCCACGCCAAAGGCGATGGCATAGGGCAGCCATCGGTCCCATAGCTCTTTTTGTTCTTCGAGGTCGCTGTAGCGGTCGATGTTGCGCAGGTAGCGTTTGAAGGCCTGCCAGCGTGCGGCCAGCTCGGCGCCGACGTCGGTTTTGCGGGGCATGAAACGGGAGAGCAGAAGGAAGCCGAATGCGGTTACCGCAAGCCCGATACCCGGCAGAATGGCGGCGCCGGTGAGGCCGCTGAAGAGTGTCCACAGTCCAAGGCCAGCCAGCCCTGCCAAGACCAATAGGCATACACCGAGGCAGCCGTACTGGTTGCGCACCTTTTCCGGGCTGCGGGCGAAAAAGCCGTGCGCGGTCACATCGTCATACAGCGCTCGCTTGAGAGCCGGCAACTCTTTGTGAAATTTGTTTTTCAGATCTGAGAGTCTGACCTCATCCTTGCGTTCAAAGAGGCTATCCAGCAGGAGCTGCTCGAAGGGGGAGACGGATAGCTTGCGGTTTTCGTAGCGGTAGATGAAGTCGCGGGCGACCTGGAACTGGCCCGTTTTTTCTTCGGTGATGCTGATGACCTTGCGCTGCGCCAGGTCGACAAGGGTGGCGATGATGTCCTGCATATCGGCCTGTTCGTCGAGCAGTGTACCGACGACGCCGGGGGCGAGATCGTCGGGCGGCTCGGGCAGGTAGTCGGCGACCATATCGACCGGTTTGTCGCGGCCGAGACGGTACCAGAGCAGGTAGAG
>JAAXHF010000616.1 GCA_012271025.1 Deltaproteobacteria bacterium
CCGACCGTGTTGGAGCGTTGGGCCAAGGCCATCAATGCCCGGATCGAGCTTTCACCCCTGGCCGCCTGCTGGTATAGCGATCTCGGGACGCTCAATAAATTCGTCCATATCTGGCCCTACGCCAGCCTGGACGAGCGCAGCCGCGTTTGGGCCGAGGCCGCTCAACTGCCCAACTGGCCGCCCGGCACGCGGGAGTTGTTGCTGACGCAGCAGAGCAAAATCGTCCTGCCGGCAGCGTTTTCGCCCATGCAGTAGACCGGTTGGGACCCCGCCACAAAAAACATGAAAGACACCACGCCATGAGCTGGGAAAAAGAAGTTCAGGGTATTGAGCAACGCAGACAGCTCGCCCGCGAGCTGGGCGGGCCTGAAGCGGTGGCCAAGCAACACGACCGGGGGCGATTGACCGTCCGCGAGCGTGTGGATCAGTTGCTCGATGCCGACTCTTTCCGCGAACAAGGGCCGATTGCCGGTTACTCCGAAACCGATGAACAGGGTCAGCTCCGCTCGTTTACCCCCGCGAATTATGTTGTCGGCTTCGGCAAGATCACAGGCCGCCCCTGCGTGGTCGGTGGTGAGGACTTTACCCTCAAGGGGGGCTCGCCCTCGTCCGCCGGCTTTCGCAAGAGCGTGTGGGCCGAAGAGCTGGCGTGTCGCTACCGGCTACCCCTCATTCGCTTCCTCGAAGGCGGCGGCGGAAGTGTCCCGCGTGGAAAGAACAGCGGTGAAACGACCGGCAGTACGGAGTCGGTGAACGCCCCGCCCCGGTTCATGTCGGTCATGCAGGCCATGTCCATGGTGCCGGTTGCGTCCGCCGCATTGGGGGCCGTGGCCGGCCTGCCCGCGGCCCGTCTGGTCGCTTCCCATTTCTCGATCATGACCCAGAAGTCCTCGCAGGTAATGATAGGCGGGCCGGCTCTGGTGGAACGCGCCTTCGGTCAACCGATCACCAAGGAAGAACTCGGCGGCCCGCACATCCACCTGCGTAGCGGAGTGGTGGACAATATCGCGGAGGACGAGCCCGCCGTCTTTACCCAAATCCGGCAATTTCTGAGCTATCTCCCGACCAATGTCTGGGAAGCGGCGCCGGTCCAGCCCAGTGAGGATGATCGCAACCGTCAGGAAGAAGAACTGCTTCGCATTATTCCGCGCAACCGCAGGCGTGCGTATCCAATGCGGCGGGTGATTGAGTGCATTGTTGACCGCGACTCATTTTTTGAGATTGCGCCCCTGTACGGTCCGTCTCAAATTACCGGACTGGCCCGGATAAACGGCCAGCCGGTCGGGATTCTGGCAAACGATCCGCAGTGGTATGCCGGCGCCATGACTGCTGAGGGCGCCCAAAAGGTGAAGCGGCATATTGATCTGTGTGATACGTTTCATCTGCCCATGGTCAGCTTGGTGGACGAACCCGGTTTCATGATCGGCCCGGAGGCCGAGCAGAGCGCCACTATTCGCTATGGGACGGCGGCCATCTTTGCCCTCATGCAATG